>WTGR01000169.1 GCA_011523485.1 Acidobacteriota bacterium | reverse complement strand
TCTACATCGCGCCGGGCAATCACGACTGGTACGGTCCGGACAGTCTCTACGCGCTCGTCGACTGGAGCCCCAACGTCCACGTCTTCCGCGAGCCGCGCCTGCAGCCCGTAGACCTCGGCAACGGCCCGACCCTGTGGGGCGCCGCCCACTGCGCCCCGGCGAACACGGGCAACTTCTTCGAAGGATTCCTGGCGGAGGGACCCGGCGTGCACGTGGCGCTCTGCCATGCCGCGGAGCGGACGGGACTCGCCGAGCAAGGCGGCAAGAAGCAACCGCACGCCCCGTTCGACGCGCAGGACATCGAGCGCGCCGGCCTGCAGCATGCGTTCCTCGGCCACTACCACCGGCCGCGGGACGCGGCGCGCCACACCTACCCCGGAAATCCGGATCCGCTGGCGTTCGGGGAGGATGGCGAGCGCGGCGCGGTGGTGGCCATCATCGGCGGGGACGGTTCGGTGACGCGAGAGCGGCGCCTCGTCGCAGCGACGGCCGCGCACGACCTGTTGCTCGACATCACCGGCTGCACCTCGCAGCAGGCGGTACGCGATCACCTGGGACGGGTTGCGGACGGCCGGCGCGGCGTCGCGCGGCTGACGGTGGAGGGCGAGCTGCATCCCGAGGTCGACCTCCGCGAGGAGGATCTGCGCCAGGCGCTGCTCCGGTCCTTCGATGCCGTCCAGGTCCGCTTCTCCGCCCTGCACGCCGGCTACGACGTCGAGGAGATAGGCCGGGAGCAGACCGTACGCGGCCAGTTCGTGCGGGACGTGCTGGAGGCCGGGTTGCCGGACGACGAGGCGCGGCGTGTGCTGGCGGCCGGCCTGCGGGCGCTCGAGGGCCGGACGGACCTGGAGACCCTCTGACCGATGCGGTTCGAATCGGTTCGCGCGCACCCCTTCGGGCCGTTCGACGACGACACCCTGACTCTGGCACCGGGCCTGAACGTGGTCTACGGGACGAACGAGGCGGGCAAGTCGACGTGGCACGCCGCCCTCTACGCCGGGCTCTGCGGCATGCGGCGCGGCAAGGGTGCGGCCACCGCGCAGGACAGGCGGTTCCGGGACCGCCACCGGCCCTGGGACGGCAACGGCGAATGGGCGGTCTCGGCCGTGGTGGCGCTCGAGGACGGCCACCGCGTCGAGCTGCATCACGACCTCGCCAACCGGGTCGACTCCAGCGCCGTCGACGCCGACTTGGCCGGGCGCGACTACGCGGGCCGGATCGCGTACGAGGGCGCGCCGGACGGATCCCGCTGGCTCGGACTCAACCGCCGGTCGTTCCTCGGCGTGGCCTGCGTCCGGCAGGCGCAAGTCCTCGGGCTGTTGAACCACGCCGGCGCGCTGCAGGAAGACCTGCAACGCGCCGCGGCAACGGCCGGCACCGACGAGACCGCCCCACGGGCCCTGGAGCTGCTCGCCACGTACCGCAAGGAACAGGTGGGGTCCGAGCATGCTCCGAAGAAGCCGCTGCGGACTTCCCGCGCACGGGTGGACGCCGCGCTGTCGGCCCTGGAGCGGACGCGGGAGGCCCAGGCGCACTATCTCGCTCGCCAACGCGACGTAGATCGGCTCGTACGGGAAGCGCAAGCGCTCGAGGAAGAGGTGGCGGCGCTGCGGGCGGCACGCGCGGCAGAGGCCGCGGAAGACGCCGAGCGCCGGGCGGCCCACGCGGCGGAGCTTCCGGCCCTGTTCCCCGCCGGACCCCGCGCCGCCGCCGAGGGCTCGGGGCTGCGGACCGCGGCCGCGGTCCACGCGGCGGCGCCGTACGTCGCCGCGGCCGCGGCGGCGGCCGGCATCGGACTGGCCCTGGCCGACTTCAGCCTGCCGGGCCTTCTCGCCGGCGCCCTCGGTCTCGGGTGTCTGGCCTGGTGGTGGCTTTCGAAGCGGCGGGCGGCGGCGGCAGAAGGGCGACGGCTGCTCACGGAGCTCCGCGCCGAAGCCAGCCGCCTGCGTGACGAGGCCGCGGCGCTGGCCGAGCCGGTGGACCCGAGCGCGCTCCGAGCGGCGCGCGGCGCGGCGCCGGACCGGCTCGCGGCCGCGGAACACGAGGCTCGCAGGGCGCGCGACGCCTGCCACACGGCCCGCGGCCGGATCGAGCAGCTCGCCGGGGACGTGTCCAACATGGCGGATGCGGAGGACGAGCTGGCTGCCGCACGAAGCGAGCTCGAGCGGATCGAGAGACTCGACCGGACGCTGGCCAGGACGATCGAGTTCCTCGAACGCGCGGAGGAGCGCGCGCACCGCGACTTCGCGCCGGTGCTCCGCGCCACCCTGCTCGAGTGGCTGCCGCGGGTCACCGGCGGGCGCTACACCGACTGCAAGGTCGATCCGGAATCCCTGCAGGTCGACGTCCGGAACGGGTACGGCCCCTGGCGGCGCGCCGAGCTCCTTTCGCACGGCACCGCCGAGCAGACCTACCTGTTGCTGCGGCTCGCCCTCTCGCGCCATCTCGTCGCACCCGGGGAGGTCTGCCCGCTGATCCTCGACGATGTGGTGGCGGCGTGCGACGTCGAGCGCAAGCAGGTCATGCTGGAAACCCTGCAGGCGGTAGGGGCGGAAACGCAGGTGATTCTGTTCACGCACGAAGAAGACGTGCGGGCGTGGGCGCGGCAACGGCTCTCGGCGCCCCGGGACGCCCTGACGGAGCTGCCTCCTCCGCGTCGAAACCAGGGCGGGATCAGGGCAGCACGGTAAACCCTTCGCGCCGCGCCGCGTCGCGCAACCGGTCATCGAGGGACAGAAAGCGCTCGCCCCGCGGATGCCCCTCGCACCACGCGAGCGCCGCGGCGAGCTGGAAAGCGTCGGCCGCCCGCAGGCGGTAGGGGCGGAAACGCAGGTGATTCTGTTCACGCACGAAGAAGACGTGCGGGCGTGGGCGCGGCAACGGCTCTCGGCGCCCCGGGACGCCCTGACGGAGCTGCCTCCTCCGCGTCGAAACCAGGGCGGGATCAGGGCAGCACGGTAAACCCTTCGCGCCGCGCCGCGTCGCGCAACCGGTCATCGAGGGACAGAAAGCGCTCGCCCCGCGGATGCCCCTCGCACCACGCGAGCGCCGCGGCGAGCTGGAAAGCGTCGGCCGCCCGCAGGCGGTGGGTCGCCACCAGCTCGCTCGCCCGGCGGCGAACGAACTCCCCGGGCGCCACCGTGTCGGCGTCTTCCGTGAACGCATGAAGACGGAGAAGCGCCGCGTCGAGCGCGGCCTGCCCGATCGACTCCTCCCGATGCGAGCGATAGAGAGCGGCGGCGCATTCGACCGCCGTGCCCCGCCAGACGGTCAGCCCCCGGTCTGCCGCAAGGTGCTCCGCAAGCGTCGCCGATTGTGGGCTCGGCACGATGAGCGGGACGACCGCGGAGCTGTCCCAGAACATCATCCGCCTCCCGTCCGGTCGGCGAGCAGCGCCGCGAGAATTCGGGCCCCGAACGGTTCGCCCGACGGAGGGGCGAGCAACGCCGGCCGCGCGGAACCGCGTCCGAGCTTCAGCGATCCGGCCCGCGCAAGTCGATCCCGGCGACTCGTGCCCTGCTCGGCAGGTTCCAGAAACAGGCTCTCGGCGCCGGCCGCGGGTATCGATTGCCGGGAAGGATTCGCCGGCCGGCCGGCCGTCTCGATGGCCGTGAGCCGGGCGACCGGCAGACCGTGCTCGGTCACCACGACCTCACTGCCCGCCTTCACGTGTCCGAGGTACTCGTTCAGGCGCTCCTTCAGGCTCGCCGCGGTGGCGGTGATCTTCATGCGGACACTATGGTAGCCCGCCCGACGGCCGGTCAAGTCGGACGGACTCGCGGGCCGTCGCGGCAGAACCGTCTCCCGATCCTCGTCGAGGCGGATCGCGGGCAGGACGCACGGCGGGTAGCGGAACGGCTCGGAGACGTACAATGGCGAGGATGTCGTCTCGGAGCGGGAATGGGATCAAGGAGAGACCGATGCGCGCTTTTGCAGCAGGGCTGGCTGTCGTTCTGGTGTTGGTGATGGGATCGGGTCCGGGTGCCGTGGTCTCCGGCCAACAACCGGACGGCAGCGACGACGCGGCCGATCCCATCGCCGAGCTGGTCGGCCGTCTCGACCTCGAGCGCTACAAGGCCGTCATCAAGGGCCTCACGCAGTTCGGGGACCGGCGGCAGGGGACGCAGCGCAACCGCGACGCCGTCGACTGGATCGAGACCTGGCTCGAGGCGGCCGGCTGCCCCACCGAGCGTCTCCACTACACCTACGATCCGCCGCCGCGCACCGGCGGGGGCCGCAGCAGACCGTCCGCGCCCCTGAACCCCACGGAGCCGACCCCCACCGGCGGGCGCATCGGCCGCAACGGGAGCGGCCCCGGCGGCAGCTCCATCTTCGGCTACCGCGTGCGCACCGGCGTGGTCCGCGACCCGCTGATGCAGCCGGACGAGGCGCTGCGCGCGCTCAACCTGGAGGAGCCGGTCAACGGCGACCGCTCCCAGGTGTACTGCACCAGGGTGGGAACCACGCGGCCCGACGAGATGTACATCCTCGGCGCCCACATGGACGGGCACGGCTTCGGCGAGGCGGCCGACGACGACGCCTCGGGCACGGCGCTGGTCATGGAGCTGGCTCGCATCCTCAGCGCCCCGGACGTGCGGACGGATGTCTCGATCCGCTTCGCGCTCTGGAACGACGAGGAGGTCGGACTCATCGGCAGCCGCGCCTACGTCGAGCAGCGGCGCGAGCGGCAGGGCCTGGAGAATCCGCCCGGCTCCGGCCTCTACCCCGAGCCGCGCTGGCTCGGGATGATCCAGCACGACATGATGCTGTTCGACCACGGGGCGCCGGGACCGGACGGCGTGGTCAGCCGCGACCAGCGGCGCGAGGCGGACGTGAACATCGAGTTCCAGTCGAGCTCGGACCTGGCCGACGAGTCGCGCGACCTCGCGTTCCGCTTCAAGGCGGCGAACGACGCCTACGCCACCGACTACCCGGCCACGGTCGGCCCGCACATGACCAACACCGACTCGACGCCGTTCATGAACGTCACGCCGTCGATCAGCCTGCGGGAGAACGAGCGCGGCATGCACGTCGGGGCCGGCTGGAACCCCCACTGGCACCAGCCGACCGACCTCTACGTGACCTACACCGACGAGGACTTCCGGCTCGGGCTGAACGCGGCGCAGACCACGCTGGCCGCCATCGCCGGGCTGGCCGGGGCCAGCATCACCGGTCCCTGATGGTCCGAGCCTGTTGGTCACTGCGCCCATCAGCAGGCCGCCGGCGCTGCCGCCTGTGGCGAACAGCTTCGAAGGGATCGTGTAGCCGCCGGCGACCAGAAAATCGGCGACGTCGATGAAGTCGGTGACACGAGCCCGCGGTCGACTAACCTTCTGAGCCCGCTCCGCGTCGGAGGGGAATGTCGGATGACCTGGCGAACGCGGCCTTCAGCAGCGGCGGCGTCACGAGCGTCGTGAACATGACCATGGCGATGATCGCAGAAAACGTCGCGTCACCGAGAACGGGCGTTCCGGCGACCAGGACCGTGTGGCCGATGCTGGCGAAGATGAGGCCGACCTCGCCGCGCGGAATCATGCCGATGCCGACGACCCAGCGGTTGAAACCCCGCTTGACGACGCCCAGCGCGCAGACCTGCTTGCTCGCGATCGCCACGATGCTCAACAGGACGGCGAAGACGATGACCTCCAGCGAAGCGAAGGCGGCCAGGTCCACGCGCAGGCCCATGTAGACGAAGAACACCGGCACGAAGATTGTGCTCACCGGCGTAATCGAGGCGTCGATTCTGTACAGCGCCTTCTTCTCGCCGAAGAACCTGCCGAGCTCGTCGTTGACCACCAGTCCCGCGGTGAACGC
>WTGR01000426.1 GCA_011523485.1 Acidobacteriota bacterium | reverse complement strand
GAGGGGACTCATCGATGTGCGCAGGCAGATCCCGCTGCGCTCGAGCCGCTTCAGTCAGCGCATCAGCTGCAGCGCGGCGTGAGGGCGGGTGACGACCGGATGCGTCAGGAACGGCGAGGCCCGCCGCAGCGCGCCCGCCTGGCCCGGCGCGCTGCGCAGGACCTCGCCGTTCCTGACGCATCCGGTCTTCAACCGCCATCACGCCGAGCTGCAGATGATGCGGTATCTGAAGCGGCTCGAGCGCCGGGACATCGGTCTGGACACATCGATGATTCCCCTCGGCTCGTGCACGATGAAGCTGAACGCCGCGGCGGAGATGGAGCCGGTCACCTGGCCCGCGTTCGGCAACGTCCACCCCTTCGCGCCGCCCGCGCAGGCGGGAGGCTACCGGCTGATCATCGAGGAGCTCGAAGCGCTGCTGCGCACCATCACCGGCTTCGACGCGGTGTCGCTGCAGCCCAACTCGGGCGCCCAGGGCGAGTTCGCCGGGTTGCTGGCGATCCGGGCGTTCCACCACGCGCGGGGAGAGGGCGGCCGCGACGTGGTCCTGATCCCGGCCTCGGCCCACGGCACCAATCCGGCCAGCGCGGCCATGGCCGGCCTGCGGCCGGTGGTGGTGGCCTGCGACGGCGACGGCAACGTCGATCTCGCGGATCTGCGGGCGAAGGCGGCCGCGCACGGCCCGCGGCTCAGCGCGCTGATGATCACCTACCCGTCGACGCACGGCGTCTTCGAGGACGCGATCCGGGATGTGTGCGCCGCCATCCACGAGCAGGGCGGGCAGGTCTACATGGACGGCGCCAACCTGAACGCGCAGGTCGGCCTGACCTCGCCCGCGCGCATCGGCGCCGACGTCTGCCACCTCAACCTGCACAAGACCTTCGCCATCCCGCACGGCGGGGGAGGGCCCGGCATGGGGCCTATCGCCGTGGCCGGCCACCTCGCGCCGCACCTTCCCCGGCACCCGCTGGGGGAGCCGGCGGCCGATGGCGCCTCCGCCGCCGCCATCGCGCCGATCGCCGCCGCGCCGTGGGGCAGCGCCAGCATCCTCCTCATCTCCTACGCCTACATCCGCCTGCTGGGCGGCCGCGGCGTGACGGCCGCCACCGAGCACGCCATCCTCAACGCCAACTACGTGAAGTCGCGGCTCGAATCCCGCTACGACGTGCTGTATGCGCGCCGCAACGGCCGCGTGGCCCACGAGCTGGTCTTCGACCTGCGCCCGCTGCAGGCGCAGGCCGGCATCACCGTGCAGGACGTCGCCAAGCGCCTGATGGACTATGGCTTCCACGCGCCGACGGTGTCGTTCCCGGTCCCGGGCACGCTGATGGTCGAGCCGACCGAGAGCGAGCCGCTGGAGGAGCTGGATCGCTTCTGCGACGCGATGCTGGCGATCCGCGAGGAGATCGACGACGTCGCGAGCGGCCGGGCCGACCCCGCCGACAACGTCCTGAAGAACGCACCCCACACCGCGGCGGAGGTGACCGGGGACGCCTGGACGCATCCCTACAGCCGGCAGGCCGCGGCGTTCCCGAGGCCCTTCGTCGCCGAGAACAAGGTGTGGCCGGCCGTCGGCCGCATCGACGACGCGCATGGCGATCGCAACCTGATGTGCGCGTGCCCGCCTGTCGACGCGTACGCCGGGATGTCCGTTCGGTGAAACGCCACAGGCGGAACGGGCTTGGTCAGAGCTTCAAGGCGATTGTCAACGAGGTTCTGCGGAACGGTCTGCGCGGCATGGAGGCTCCGTCCGACCAGCCGGTGACCCACCGTACGCCCGTTTGTCGATCTGGGCCGCTGCCGGACCGGCAGCCTGGACGACGTCGCGGAATTGCTCGCCGTCGCGGCGCGCGAGGAGCTGTCCGCGTAGTACGAGCGGGAGCGGAGGCAGCGCGCCACGAAGATCGCGACCTTGCAGCGGCAGGTCGAGCGCTTCGCCGGGCAGGGATTCAGGAAGCGCCACCGGACCGGCCTCGGTACGTCCCGGGAGCCTGCACGGGCGGACTCTTTCGCCGATTGCCGCCTGATCGACCGTCTGATCGACCGCTGCGACGTCCAAGGCGCGCCTGCGGCTCCGCATTCCGTTCGGTGCCGTTACGGCCGGCGCTACCCTCCCGCCCCTGCCGTGGTCTTGTCTTCGAACTCGCAAAGATCCTCGATCGCGCACTCCGCGCAGCGCGGCCGGCGCGCGGTGCAGACGTAGCGGCCGTGCAGGATGAGCCAGTGGTGGGCGCCGCGCTTGAAGTCGTCCGGTACCGAGCGCAGCAGCGCGTCCTCCACCTTGCGGGGCGTCTTCCCGGGGGCGATTCCCGTGCGGTTGGACACGCGGAAGATATGCGTGTCGACGGCGATCGTCGGCTCGCCGAAGGCGGTGTTCAGCACTACGTTGGCGGTCTTGCGGCCGACGCCGGGCAGCGCTTCGAGCGCCTCGCGCCGCCGGGGCACCTCGCCGCCGTGCTCGTCGACGAGGATGCGGCAGGTCTTCAGGATGTTCTCGGCCTTCGTGTTGAAGAGGCCGATGGTGCGGATGTAGTCCTTGAGCCGATCCAGGCCCAGCTCGAGCATGGCGGCGGGCGTGCGGGCAACGGGGAAGAGCCTCGTCGTCGCCCGATTCACGCCCACGTCCGTTGCCTGGGCGGAAAGCACCACGGCGATCAGCAACTCGAAGGGGGTCCCGAAGTCGAGCTCGGTGGTCGGCTCGGGATTCTCTGCCCGCAGGCGGGAGAAGATCGCGGTGCGTCGGTCGTCGGTCATGCACGGTGGCCCGGCCGAGGGCAGACCGGCGATTGTAGAGCAGCCGCCTGCCAGCCGCCAGTGGAGGAATCGGTGGCCGACACGGAGCAGGTAGTGAGGGAAGCCGAGAGGCTCCCCTTGCGCTACAGTGCCTCGGACCCTGCTTCCGGCAGCAGGCGCCGCACCCGTCGCAGCAGTGCTTCCGCTTCCCGGATCGCGGCCGGACGATCGATGCGTGCCGCGTTCTCCGGGAGTGGGCCGTAGCGGTACTTCACGGCGAATGCGCTGAATCTGGCCAGGTTGGCGTACTGCGACACGGCGGGGTCCTGCTGCCGGATCATGTCGATGAGCAGGTCGAGTTCGTGCGTCAACGGATACTCTTTGCCGAGCAGCGCGATCCAGGCCTTGAAGCCCTTCTCGGCGGCCTGCTGGACGTGGAATCCGAAACTCTCATCGGAGACCGCGGCGGGGTTGCCGGCGACGCGAAGGACACCGAGGTCGTTGTCTGGCTTGTCTTGCACGTCGGCGAGCACACTGCGTTCATGAACCGCCACGGCGCCCAACACATGGCAATCGAGCTGGGGCTGTGCGAGGGCAAGAACATCCCGCAGACGTGCTCGGAGACGTTGGTGACCTCAACGTCCGAAGTGGTCGTTCCAGGCTGCACGGATTTCATCCGCATGCTCGTCGATCATCCGCTGGGCCGTGTTCAGCCGGTCGGGACTGAGTCCGTAGTTCCGCGCCAGCTCGATGTCGGGCTCGATCCAGAACTTCGCCTCCCCGTCGCATGGTGAACATGGACGTGCGGCCTCTCCTCCTCGCGCGACAAAAAGTAGAAGCGATATCCGCGCTCGGAAGACAGTCGGACTCACGATGGTGAAACACCCGCGGTCGGGTAATTCAAGTCATCGCAGACGCTCCGCAAGACCCATCAGCGTCTCCGCGAGCCCCTGGAGCCGCTGCGCCGTGCGCCCGTTCGCGCCCGCTGCGTCGCTCCCCAGCGCGTCGGCGGCCGAGGCAAGCCCGGCTGCCAAGCTGGCGTCGGTGCCCGACCCGACCGCGTCGGCACGGTCCAGCAGCCTCGACAACGCCGTCCGGCGGTCCGCCGACAGCGTGTCGCTGCGTTCGAGCTGGTCCAGGTAGGCGCGCGCCACCACCGGGCGCACGGGCCACTCGAGGCGCGGCTGCTGCTGCGCGTTGAACGCGGCGGGGGCCACCGACGCGGCGGCGGCGATCTCGTTCTCCGTCAGGTACTCGCTCGGCAACAGCTCCAGCACGTCGAGACCGCGGGCGATCTCGGTGCCGTAGATGTAGCCGCGGTACCAGTACGCCGACCAGAACCCGCCCATGACGAAACGGTCCGGGTGAATCGGTCCGCGATCGAAGAAGGCGATCTCCACCGGATTCGCCGAGTCGGTGAAGTCGAAGACCGAGATGCCGCCCTGGTACCAGGCCTGCACCATGATGTCGCGGCCCGGCACCGGCACGATGGAACCGTTGTGCGCGACGCAGTTCTCGCGCTCGGTCTGCGGGGCGGGCAGCTTGTAGTGGCTGCGGAACTGCATCTCGCCGTCGACGATGTCGTAGATTGCGTTCGCGCCCCACTCGCGGGGGTCGGACGCGCGGCAGCGCGGGCGTCCGCCGCCGCCCCACTCGTCGGTGAAGATCACCTTGGTGCCGTCGTTGTTGAACGTCGCCGAGTGCCAGTAGGCGAAGCCGGGGTCGATCACGTCGTCGAGCCGCACCGGATTGACCGGGTCGGAGATGTCCAGCAGGATGCCGTTGCCCGAACACGCCCCGGCCGCCAGCCCGGCGTCCGGGAAGGTGGTGATGTCGTGGCAGCGGCTGCTCTCGGCGGTGCGCTGCGTGCCCGGGCCGTGGTCCCCGCCGGGCCAGAGGCCCGCCGCGGCGCCGGTCTCGGGATCGCGGAACACCAGGGGGCGGCTGACGATAGCCGAGTTCTCGGGGTTCGCCAGCGGGACCTGGATGACGTCGATGCGGAACAGCGCCGTCTCCGGGTTCTCGGCCGGCGACTCGTCCGAGCAGCCTTCGAGCTCCTCCCCGGGACGGACCGCGCCGGTTCCCGACCCGTAGACGTAGACGTTGCCCTGGTCGTCGGGATCGGCCACCACGGTGTGGGTATGCGATCCGCGGCAGGTCTGCACCGCCGCGACCTGCCGCGGCATCCGTGTGTCGCCGATGTCGAAGATCCGGATCCCGCGGAAACGCTGGTCGCTCACCGGCTCCGCCACGCCCTGCAGCCCGCAGTCGAGCCGGCCGCGGGTCTGCTCGACGGACATGATCAGCAGGTTGCCGACCACCGACACGTCTCCCTGGCCCCCGGGGCAGACCACCGAGGTGACCAGTTGGGGCGACGCGGGAACCTCGACGCGGTAGGTGTTGAAGCCGTGGTAGCTGCCGACGAACAGCCGGTCGCCGGCGAACGCCAGGTCGGTGTTCCCGAAGTTGAGCAGGCCGCGACGCTGCGGGTTGTCCTCGGCGTCCTCTTCCTCGTCCGGTTGGGCCGCGTCCCCTTCCGGATCGCTGCCGTCGTCCGCGTCGTCCGCGTCCCGACCTTCCTCCCGGCCGGCGTCCTCGTCCTGCTCCGCGTCATCTCCCGCTTCGTTCGCCGCGGCCGGCTCGGCGTCGGCCGCCGGCGCCGGGTCTTCCTCCACGGGCATGGGCCGTCCCGCCGGGTTGTTGGGATCGTAGAAGCCCTCGGGCTTCGGCCGGGTGGCCACCAGCGCCATGTTCCACAGCGCTTCGCCGGCGTCGTGGAAGCCGGACGCGAGCTGCACCCGCGGGTCGGGGGACAGCTCCGCGAGCATCGCGTCCATGCGGTTGATCTCGGCCGTCTGATCGGCGGTGATGTCGGAGGTGAACGCGAAGAGCTGCGAGTCCTGCGCCGCGCCGCGCTGGTCGAGCAGGTTCTCGACCATGGTCAGGGCGCCGCGGTGGTGCTTGATCATTCCCTCGAGGAACAACCGGTCGAACGCGACCCCGTCGGCGTCCGCCAGGCTCTCCATCTCTTCGTCGGTCAGCATGCCCGGCATGCGCATCGCGCCGGGCGCGTGGTGCGCGTCGA
>WTGR01000634.1 GCA_011523485.1 Acidobacteriota bacterium | reverse complement strand
TTGCTCAACCACGCGCTGCACAACCGCGAAGGCCGCCGCGTCGCGGTCATCGTCAACGACATGAGCGAGGTCAACGTCGATGCCCAGCTCGTTCGCAACGGCGGCGCCGAGCTCAACCGCGTCGACGAGCGGCTGATCGAGATGTCCAACGGCTGCATCTGCTGCACGTTGCGTGAAGACCTGCTCGACGAGGTTGCGCGGCTGGCGCGGGAACGTCGCTTCGACTACCTGCTGATCGAATCGACCGGTATCTCCGAGCCGCTTCCCGTCGCGGCCACCTTCGCCTTGTCGGACGAGCTTGGCGCCCAACTGGGCGAGCTGGCCCGGTTGGACACGATGGTCACCGTCGTCGACGGCCCGCGCTTTTCTTCGCGACTTCGACTCCGGAGAAGACCTGCTCGATCGCGGGCTGGGGGTCGACGCCGAAGACGACCGCTCCATCGCCGAGCTCCTCGTCGATCAGGTCGAGCTCGCCAATGTTCTCGTGCTCAACAAGACCGACAAGATGAGCGGGAAGGAAGTCGTACGGTTGACCGGGATCCTGCGCAAGCTCAACCGGACGGCGACGTTCGTGCAGGCGACCTACGGGCGGATTCCGCTCGACCTGGACAGAAGAAGAAGACGAACCGTAGTCCCGCGCAGCGGCGAGGAGATCAGCACGACTGGCGGATGGAATCGGCGCAGAAGACCGTTGCCCCGCGAGTCAACGGGATCGCCGCCCGACCTTGTTCTTGAACGCTCCGCGGCGATGTCTGTCACGCACGGATTGCACGGCATCCCGCGCGCAACGGACCAGGCCGAGACTGCGTACGTCGGCGCCCTGCGCGCTGGCGACGCCCTCGAGACGGTGGAGCCCCCGCAGGACTTCCTCCACCGCCACGGACAAGTCCGCCGCCGCGGTTCTCGCGCCGTCGACCGCTCGCTGCGCAGGTGCCCCGAGCACCACCGCTCCGGGTTCCTTGGGTGAGTCCACTGTCAGCGCCTCGACGAACGGGCTTCGTTGATCCCCCCGCTTCGCCAGGTACTTGCGCCGGCCGGCGCGGGCTCGATCCCGAGAACCTCAGTGGTCCGGATCGTCGCCAGCGGTTGGCCGTCGACGGTCCGAAACACCCACCAACCGGCTTCGGCGACGACCGTCTCCGCCTCAATCACGAGAGGGACGTGTTCGCGCCGGCGCACGGAGAACAACGCCATAGGTCCAGTCTTTCGGTCGCAACCGGTCCGCTCGACAGAAGCGAGACGGGCATGGTCACGAAAATCGCGTATGTATCTCTAAATTTCCCTGTCTGGTCTCGAAATTGGCGCGCTAAAACCGCTCCGCTTGCCACCGACGATTGGATGCTCGCGCTGTTGCGCGCGAATCGAGCGGTCGAACCACGCACGGCGTCGCAGAACTCGTTTCGTTTGCGTCCTGCGGCGCAGACTCCTGGACAACTGCAGTGCATTGTCAGGTGGTGAACTCTTGGGCATTACTTTATCACCTGTTTTCCGCAAGATGTCCTTTTTTGATCGCTGCGAGACGCGCAAACCGTCCCGATCGAACCGCCGCCGACGTGCAAGCACGGAGCCATGAGGTAATCTGTAACGCACGATGGCTTCCGCTCCGGCCCCCCTGTCGATCTCCGCCGCCTCGCCCGCCGACGTGCCGCTCATCCTGGCGTTGATCCGGGAACTGGCCGACTACGAGCGGATGTCCGAGCAGGTGGTGGCGACCGAGGCGGACATCGAGCGGGCGCTGTTCGGGGAGCGCCCGTGCGCCGAAGCGGCGATCGCACGGGTCGGCGACGAGGCGGTCGGGTTCGCGTTGTTCTTCCAGAGCTTCTCCACCTTCGTCGGGCGCCCCGGCCTCTACCTGGAGGATCTGTACGTCCGGCCGCCGCATCGCGGCCGCGGTATCGGGCGGCGCCTGCTGGCGCACCTGGCGCGCGTCGCGGTCGAGCGGGGTTGCGGCCGCTTCGAGTGGTCGGTGCTCGACTGGAACGAGCTGGCGATTGCCTCGTACCGCCGCGCCGGCGCCGTGCCGATGGACGAGTGGACGGTGTACCGCCTGACCGGGGAGCCGTTGCGCGCCCTGGCGGCGGAGGCGGTCGCGCGGTGAGTGCGGCGGACGCCGGCGAGGAGCAGCGCGTCCTCGCCGAGCAGGTGGCCTACTACCGGGCGCGGGCCCCGGAGTACGACGACTGGTTCTTTCGCCGCGGGGAGTACGACCACGGTCCCGAGTGGAATCGGCGCTGGCGCGACGAGGTCGGCGAGCTGCGGCGGGCCCTCGACGCGGCGCAGCCGTCCGGCCGGATGCTGGAGCTGGCCTGCGGCACGGGTCTGTGGACCGAGCGGCTCGCCCCGCGGGCGGCGGCGCTGACCTGCGTCGACGCCTCGCCCGAGGTGATCGCCCTCAACCGGGCGCGTACGGGCGCGGCGCACATCGACTACGTCTGCGCCGACCTGTTCGCGTGGGAGCCGGTCCGGCGGTACGACTTCGTCTTCTTCGGCTTCTGGTTGTCGCACGTGCCGGCGGGGGCGTTCATCCCGTTCTGGAGCCTGGTGGCGGGGGCGTTGGCCCCCGGCGGGAGGGTCTTCTTCGTCGACAGCCGCAACCATCCGGCGGCCCGCGAAGGGGGCTACGACGCCCGGGCTCCCGCCGCGCCGCCGTCCCGCAGCCGCCGCCGTCTGCGGGACGGCCGCGAGTTCGAGATCGTGAAGATCTTCCACCGACCGGACGAGCTGGAGGCGCAGTTGCGTACGCTCGGCTGGCGCGCCGTCGTGCGCGGCACCTCCAACTTCTTTCTGCACGGCCTGGCGACGCGGGACGACTCGACGCCGGCCGCCGGCCGGGTCGAGCGGCAGTAAGGCCATGTTGAGCTACCAGGTGACCACGTACGGCCGGCCGCTCGAGCGCAGGGAAGCGGCCTTGCCGGAGCCGTCCGGCGAGGAAGTGCTCCTCAGGGTCGGCGCGTGCGGCGTCTGCCACAGCGACGTCCACCTGTGGGAGGGAGCGTTCGATCTCGGCGGCGGCAAGCGTCTCGACCTGACCCAGGGACGCGATCTACCGCATACCCTGGGGCACGAGATCGCCGGCGAAGTGGTCGCGGCCGGGCCGGAGGCGGCCGGTGTCGCCGCCGGTGACCGACGCGTGGTCTATCCATGGCTCGGGTGCGGGGCGTGCCCGCGGTGCGCCGCCGGCGACGAGCACCTCTGCCCCACCGGCGAACCCGTGGGAGTCGGGCGCGCCGGGGGTTTCGCGAACCATGTGCTGCTGCCGCATCCGCGCTGTCTCTTCGAGTACGCGCCGCTGAACGAAGCGCTCGCCGCCACGTACGCCTGCTCCGGCCTGACGGCCTACGGCGCCCTGCGCAAGGCGTCGGCCGCCGGGGTCACGGGAGGAGATCTGCTGATCGTCGGGCTCGGTGGCGTCGGAATGGCGGCGCTCGGGTTGGCGCCCTCGGTGGTGGACGCACAGGTGCTCTGCGCGGACGTCGACCCGGGCCGGTTGGAGGCCGCCGGCAGGCGCGGTGCGGCCGGGACGTTCGATGCGGCGGCGGCCGACGCGGTGAAGCAGATCAAGCGGAGCACCGGCGGCGGCGTGGCGACGGCCATCGACTTCGTCGGATCCGAGCGCTCGGCCGCTCTCGCCTTCGGCGCCCTGGCGCCCGGCGGTACGCTCATCGTGGTCGGGCTGTTCGGCGGCGCCCTGCAGCTTGCATTGCCGTTGCTGCCGCTGAAGCACTTGACGATACGCGGCTCCTACGTTGGCAGCCCGGCGGAGATGTCGGCGTTGCTGGCCCTCGGCCGCTCCGGCGCGGTCCCCGAGCTGCCGATCGACGAACGTCCGCTCGCCGCCGCACAGGCGGCGCTCGACGACCTGCGGGCGGGCCGCGTGCTGGGCCGCGTCGTCCTGCGGGCCTGACTTCCCGCAAGCGCGCACTCGGACCTGTCGCCGAACGCCAACAACAGCGCCCCTCGCTATCAGGTGGGCTTCCTCGATAATCTCATCACCCATCATCGCTCGCCGCAGTGCGCCGAGATGAACGCGCGCGCCTCGTCGCGCAGGCGGACGATCTCCGACCAGTCGGACCCCGCCGCCCGCAGGGGCGCGCCGAAGGTAACCGTCACGCGGCTCCGGCGCAGAAGCCACGTTCCTGCGGGCCATATGTGCCGCGTGCCCCGGATCGCCACCGGGACCACCGGGCAGCCGGCGTCGACGGCGGCCCGGAAGGCGCCGAGCCGGAACGGAAGCAGCCGGGGCGCGGCCTGGAAGGTCCCCTCCGGGAAGACGAACAGCGAGGTGCCGGCGTCGAGCGGGGCGCGGAGGGTGTCGGCGTTCTCCACGCGCTCGGACTGGTCGCGCTTGCCGAGCGGGATGTGGTTTCCCTTGCGGATGGCCAGGCCGATGAGCGGGTAGGTCGCCAGGCGGGCCTTGACGGCGAAGCGGACCGGGGCCGGCAGCGTGCTCATCATGATCGGCGAGTCGATGAAGCTGGCGTGGTTGGCGACGAAGACCACGGGCGTATCGACCGGCACGCGCTCGCGGCCGACGATCTCGAGCGGCGTGCCGGCGAGCCGCATCACCAGGCGGTTCCAGCTCCCGACGATCCGGTCCGCCCCGCCGCCGCGCGGAACGATGAACAGCAGGGCCCAGCCGATGGGGGCGGTGCCGAGCACGATGGCCTGCACGTAGCCGGTGAAGAGCGCCTGCGCGGCGCGCGACGCCCACTCGGCAAGCGCGGATCGGATCCATGCCGCGCCGAGCCGCAGCCACTGTGCCGCCACGCCGGCCCGCCCGCGGCCGATGCTGCCGGCGAGCCACGCATCGCGGGTCGCACCGCGCCGGATCTTGCCGCTGGAGGTCTTGGCCACCGACCCCGGCGGCGCCAGCACCACGCGGTCGGGCGCGACGCCCAGCGCCAGGCCGACCTTCCGGCTCACGGCCTGCGACAGGGCGGCGCGCGCGGCCTCGTCGGACGCGCGCGTCTCGGCCACGATGACGAACTGCTCGGTGCCGCGCTCGGCGTCGGCCGCGCCGAACGCCGCCACGCAGCCGGTGCGAACGCCCGGCACGCTGCCCGCGAGCGCCTCCACCTCGTGGGGCTGGAAGTTGCGGCCCGCCTTGATGATCAGGTCCTTGGCGCGGCCGGTGAGGAAGAGATCGCCGTCCGCCAGGTAGCCGAGGTCGCCGCTGTCGAGCCAGCCGTCCGTGCCGACGAGGTCCCGCGTGGCCTCCGCGTTGCGGTAGTAGCCGCTCGTCGTGGAGGGGCCGCGGAAGCGGACGCGGCCCTGGACGCGGTCGGGCGCCGGGTTTCCGTCGCGACCGAACACCGCCAGCTCGTGATCCGGCAGCGCGCGCCCGCAGGAGACGAACCGCAACGCGCTCCGGTCGTCGTCGGCGGCGGGCTCGGCCCGCCCCGACGCCTGGAACTTCGAGCGGCGCACGCGGTCGATTCTGATCGGGTTCCCCAGGGCCGGCGTCGCGAGCCCCAGCGAGCACTCCGCCAGTCCGTAGACCGGGTAGACCGCGCGGGGATCGAGGCCGCAGGGGGCGAACCGCTCGATGAAGCGGTGAAGCGTCTCGGGAGACACCGGCTCGGAGCCGTTCAGCAGCACGCGGGCGGCGCTCAGGTCGAGTCCGTCGAGCTCTTCGTCCGCGATGCGGATCGTGCAGAGGTCGAACGCGAAGTTGGGCGCCGGCGACAGCGTGCCGCGGTGCGCGTCGAGGGCCTGCAACCAGCGTATCGGCCGGGCCAGGAAGGCGAGCGGCGACATCAGGGCCAGCGGCGCGCCGAAGTAGAGCGGCCCGAGCCAGGCGCCGATGAGCCCCATGTCGTGATAGAGCGGCAGCC
>WTGR01000441.1 GCA_011523485.1 Acidobacteriota bacterium | reverse complement strand
CGACGGTGACCGCGCCGGTCGACCTGACGCCGCCGGCGGACGGCCGCTGGCCCGCGGTGCTGCTGGTGCCGGGCACCGGTCCGGTCGACCGCGACGAGATCGTCTCCGGCGTGCCGATCTTCCGGCAGCTCGCCTGGACGCTCACCGACCGGGGATTCGTCGTCGCCCGCTACGACAAGCGGGGCTTCGGGCAGAGCGGCGGCCGCGCCGAATCGGCCGCGCTCATCGACTACGCCCAGGACGTCCGCGAGATGGTGCGCTACCTGCAGCGGCGCGAGGACGTCGATCGCGATCGCATCGTCGCCGTCGGCTACGGCGAGGGCGGCTGGATCGGGTTGCTGGCCGCGCGCCGCGAGAACCGCATCAGGGGACTCGCGCTGGTGGCCACGCCCGGCACGACCGGCGCCACGTTCGTGCTCGAGCAGCAGCGGGACGAGCTCCGCCGTACCGGCACGACGGGCGACCAACGCCGGGAACGGATCGAGCTGCAGACTCGCATCCACCGCGCGGTACTGGGGGACGGCGGGTGGGACGGCATTCCCGACCAGATGCGCAGACAGGCCGATACCCCGCTGTTCCGCAGCTTCCTGGCATTCGACCCGACGGACGAGGTGCGCCGCGTGCGACAGCCGCTGCTGCTGATTCAGGGCGCGCTGGACCGGCTGGTCCCGCCCTATCACGCGCAACGTCTCCAGAGCGTCGCGCGCCTGCGGGGACGGCGGGAATCGACGGTGGAGCTGGCCACGCTCGACGGCGTGAATCACCTGCTGCTGGCGGCGAGCGGCGCAGAAGAACAGAACGCGTCGCCGGGGAACCCCGAGATCAGCCCGCGAGTCGCCGAGATCCTGATCGACTGGATCGAGCGGACGCTCCCCGCGGAATAGGAGTCTGCGCGGCGGCGGCCGTCGACCGGTCTTCCGACCCGCTCTCAACTCCGGTGGCTGACGCTGAACTCCACCTGGCCTATCCGCACGCGGTCCCCGTCATCGAGGGTGGAGAGCTTGAGGCGCACGTCGTTGACGTAGGTGCCGTTCGTGCTCTGCAGATCCTCTATCACGAGTTGCCGTTCCGAAGCCGTCAACCGGCAGTGAACGCGCGACATGAGTGCATCGCCGACGATGAAGTCGGCGTTCGTTCCCCTGCCCAGCGTCCGGGCCGCCCCCGGCGGCAGCCGGATGACCACCGGCTCTTCGTCGACGGTGCCGCGGAGAATCCACATGGCGTTCCCGGCGTTCAGCCCTTGCGCGGCTGTGACGGACGAATCTCGACCCGGCTCGGCAGGCTTCGCGCGTCGTGGCTCACGAGATCGACGACTACCTGCGCGACGTCGGAGGCCGTCAGCTTCCAGGGCGCCGCGGCGTGCCGATCGTCGCTGCCGGCGAACGCCGTCCCTACGGATCCGGGCGCAACCGCGCTCACCCGGATGCCGTCGAACCGCACCTCCTGCATCAGGGCGGCGGTGAACGCGTCGAGGCCCGCCTTGGACGCGCAGTAGGCCGCGCCGTTCGCGAACGGATGGCTGCCCGCCAGGCTGCTCACGTTCACGATCCACCCGCCGCCGCGGCGACGCAGAATCGGGATCGCCGCCCGGCAGCAGTAGAAGACCCCATTCAGGTTGGTCTCGATCACCTGCGCCCAATCCTCGACGGACTGCTCCGCGACCGAGTCGAAACAACCGACACCGGCGTTGTTGACCAGAATATCGACGCCGCCGAAACGATCCGCGGCGGCGGCGATCAGCCGCTCCGCGTCCGCCGGCCGCCGCACGTCGGCCGCCACGGTTTCGATGCGTCCGGCGCCCGCGGTCCCGGCGACTGCCGCCAGCCCGGCGGCCGCTTCGTCCAGCGACCGGACCGAGCGCCCCGATATCACGATGTCGGCGCCGCGCTGCAGCAGGCTCTCGGCCACCGCGCGCCCAATTCCCTTCGATCCTCCGGTCACGATGGCCACCGAGCCCGCGAAACGGGCATCCCGCTCTTCCGCCGCCGGTCCTGTGTCGACTGTCATCGCCACTAGAATACCGCGAGCATCGCGGCTCGAAGTGCAGCGGGGCTCTTGCCGCGGGCTCCCGACATGTCGATTCTCGCCATCATCGGCGCCGGAACGCTCGGCGGTTCTGTCGCGCGCGTGACGGCCGCGCACGACGTCTACCGCGAAGTCCGGCTGATCGACGACGCCGGCGACATCGCGGCCGGCAAGGCGCTCGACATCCGGCAGGCAGGTCCGATCGACGGATTCGGCACGGCCGTCGTCGCCGACAGCAACCCCTCGGCGGCGGTAGGAGCGGACCTGCTGGTCCTGGCCGGCCCGGCGAAGGGTCACGACTCCGAGTGGGATGCGGATGCCGGCCTGGACCGGCTGCGCCAGGTGACCGCCTTCGCTCGCGGCGCCATCATCATCTGCGCGGGCGCCGGGCAACGCCGCCTCGTCGAACGAGGGGTATCCGAGGCGGGATTCGACAGGCGCCGGCTGCTCGGCTCCGCCCCGGAGGCCCTCCGGGGCGCTCTGCGAGCCATCGTCGCGCTCGAGGCCGGATGCGAGGCCTCCGAGGTAGCCCTCACCGTGCTCGGTGCGCCCCCGGAACACGTTGTCGTGCCGTGGAGCCAGGCGACGGTCGGCGGCCTGTCGCTCGAGGCGCTGCTCCCGCCGCCGCGGTACCGGCGCCTGCGCGCGCGAGCGGCGGCGCTGTGGCCGCCGGGTCCCTACGCGCTCGCGGCGGCGGCCGGACGGGTCGCGGCGTCCCTCGTCACCGGCAGCAGCCGCCAGGCCTCCTGTTTCGTCGCGGTCGACGGGGAATTCGGGACGCGCCGGCAGGCGCTGGCCGCGCCGGTCCTGCTCGGCGCCGGCGGTGTGGCGCGCATCGTCGAGCCGCCGCTCGACGCCGGCGAGCGCAGCAGGCTCGAAGCCGCCCGCGCCGGATGACGTCGTCGACCGAACGCGCCGGCCAGCGCGTTTCGGGGCTCCAATCTAGTCGGCTACGATCTCGCGGTCGAACACCTCGGCGAAGCGTCGGGCGACGCGGTCGGCGACGGCGACGTCCGAAACCTCCGTACCGGTGAGCCGGGCAAGCGAGGTCACGCCGCGATCCGCGAGACCGCACGGCCGAATCAGCGCGAAATCGTCGAGATCGGTCGTCACGTTCAACGCGAATCCGTGGCTGGTGACCCAACGCGACAGGCGCACGCCGATCGCGGCCAGCTTGTCGTTGCCGACCCAGACCCCGGTGAGGCCCTCGATCCGCGTTGCGCGGACGCCGAACCCGGCCACCGCCCGAATCAGAACCTCCTCGAGATCCCGGACGTACCGGTGCACGTCGCAACGGTCCGGCTTCAGCAGCAGGATCGGGTACCCCACGAGCTGTCCGGGTCCGTGATAGGTCACGTCACCGCCGCGCCGCGCGTCGTGGACCTCGACGCCGCGCCGACGCAGCACGTCCGGCGGCGCCAGTACGTTGTCCGCGCCGGCCCGCACGCCCCGGGTGATGACGGGCGGGTGCTCGAGCAGCAGCAACTGGTCGGCTATCGCGTCCCGCTGACGCTCGGACACGAGCGTCCTCTGCAGCTCGACGGCATCGGCGTACCGTACGAGCCCGAGCCGCCGAACCCGAAGAGTTCGCGCTGGACGCATGGAGAGGCGGGTGAAGGCTACAGGCTGCCGCTGTCGAATCGCTCGAGGCCGGACTTTATCCGGGCCATGAACCGGTCCGCGACCGCGCCGTCGATGAGCCGGTGGTCGAAGCCGAGCGCAAGGTAGGCGCGCGGGCGCGCCGCGATCGTCCCCGCGTCGTCAATCACCACGGGCCGGCGCTCCACCGCTCCCAGACAGAGTATCGCCACCTGCGGCTGGTTGATGATCGGCATCCCGAACAGGGACCCGAACGCCCCGGGATTGGTGATCGTGAAGGTCCCGCCCTGCACCTCCTCCGGTGCGAGGCGCTTCGCGCGTGCGCGCGCGGCCACATCCGCGATCGCCGCGGTCAGCTCCGGCACGCTCTTCTCGCCCGCGCGCCGGATCACCGGCACGATCAGGCCGCCGTCGTCCTCGAGGGCCACGGCGATGCCCAGATTGACGTCGGGCGCGTGGATGATCCCGCCGCCGTCACTCGTGAGCGACGCGTTGAGCACCGGCATCTCGACCAGCGCGTCGACCGCCGCTTTCGCGACGAACGACAAGAACGTCAGGTGAGCGCCGCGCTGCGCGTACGAGTCCCTGTGCGCCTCCCGCAGCGCCACTACGCGCGAGAAATCGACGTCGAATACCGTATGCACGTGCGCCGACGTGCGGCGGCTGCGGAGCATGTGCTCCGCGATCCCGCGCCGCATGACCGAGAGGGGCTCGATGCGGCGGTCGTCCCTCGGCGCCGCCGGCGCCTGGGCACTGGCCGGCGATGCCGCCGCGACATGCTTCAGGATGTCGTCCTTCGTGACGCGACCGTCCGCACCGGTGCCCGCTACCTCGGCGGGGTCGACGCCGTGCTCGCGCGCCAGCCGGCGAACGACCGGAGAGACATGGGCGCTCCGGCGCCCCGCCGACGGCGGCGCCGCTGCCGGCGCAGGACCGTCGGCCTCCGGCGCCGCTGCGGACGATTCCGGCGCGCGCGCACCGCCGCTCTCGACCACGGTCTCCCCGGGCGCACCGATGACGGCGACGATGCTGTCGACGGGCACGGTCTCGCCCGCCTCCGCCCGCACCTCCGCCAGGACGCCCCCGGCCGGTGACGGCACCTCCGCGTCGACCTTGTCCGTGGAAACCTCGAACAGCGGCTCGTCCCTGTCGACCCGGTCGCCCACGCGCTTGTTCCACCGCACGATGGTGCCCTCGGCGATGGATTCGCCGAGTTGCGGCATGAGCACGTCGATCGCCATCGGTTGGTCGCAGAGTGGCGGAAGGAAGGACAGCAACCCGAGTTCGAATCGGACCGGCCGCAACGCCGGTCCGGAAGGAGTGAAGCGGGAGGCCGGGGGGACGCCCACCCCGGCCTGGCGCACTTCGCGCTGGCCGCCGGCTCGGTCCGGCGTCCGGCACAGGGACGTTACGCGTCGGTGAGCACGGCGTCCTTGAGCTGCTTGGCGATGCGCGCCTTGACCACCTGCTTCGCCGGGATCTCGATGGCTTCGCCCGTCGCCGGGTTGCGACCCATCCGCGCCTCACGGTTCTGCAGCACCAGCTTCGCGATGCCGGGGAGCGTGAACTCGCCGGAATCCTGAAGCTGCGCCTCGCACAGTCGCTGCAACTCTTCGAAGAACACGCGCACGTCAGCGCGCTTGAGAGTGACGTCGTAGTTGGACATGTGCTCGACGAAGTGCGCGAACAACTCGGTCTTGCCCATCTTGCGGGCTGCGGCCATCGGCGCTCCCCCTGGTGTGAGCGCGCGGTTGTGGACGCCTCGAAGACCGCGCGCGCCGACGGTCATCAGGACGGAAAAACCCAATAAAAGTGAGAGAATCCTAGCGCGGGGGTTCCCGCGTGTCAATCCGTTGCGTACCGACCCGGTGTCCGGTCGGGCTAAACTCATCGGATGCCGGATTCGCCGCTCGAGACGTTTCCCAACCCCAGACGCGAGCGCGACTACGAGATCGCCATCCGCTGCCCCGAGTTCACGTCGGTCTGTCCGAAGACCGGGCTCCCCGACTTCGGTGAGATCCGCATCACGTACGTGCCCGGCGAACGCTGCATCGAGCTCAAGGCGCTGAAGTACTACCTGATTCGTTTTCGCGACCAGGGCATCTTCTACGAGGACGTCACCAACCGGATCCTGGACGATCTCGTCGCCGCGTGCCGCCCGCGCCGGATGACCGTGGTCGGCGATTTCTCGGTGCGCGGGGGCATCACCACCC
>WTGR01000320.1:3782-5854 GCA_011523485.1 Acidobacteriota bacterium | reverse complement strand
GTGCCGGCAATGGTCCAGTCCACGGCGCCTCTGGCGTCCGCGGCCACGTTGCCGCCTGCCATCGACACCAGGTTCAACGTCAGCGACCAATCCGCATCGTTGCTGAAGTTCGTCACCGTTCCCGAAAGCATGTTGTTGCCGAAGTTTGCCGTGAGCTCTGTGTCGGCGGTGAACGCGCCGGCCCCGGATTGGCCGTTGAGGGGCTGGTAGATCGCGTACTGGCCGATCGCCTCGCCCCGGTATGTCGCAGAGCCGGTCAGCGCATTGAAGTTGGCGGTGTCGGACGTCGCCGAGTACTGAAGGGTCGCGCCGCCTCCGGTTGTCGCATCCGGGGCGATGCCGGCGAACGGCAGATACGAGTACGTCTCGTTTTCCCGCCGCTGGCGCTGCCACCAGCCGAAATAGGCGTAGCTCCTGTCGGCGAGCCGTGCGTTGGCCCTGTCCGTGGTCTTGAAGACCCACGTGCCGGAAACAACGATGTAGCGGTCCCCACGCCGCCCGATCGTGCACGCGGCCGCGCCCGTGCACTCGAAGTGACCCGACGCGCCCATGAACGTGCCGCTGAACCGAGCCGTGTCGAGGTCGTTGGTCAGGTTACCGTCGTTGTCGGTGGTGGTGAGGGGATCGTTGTCGTCGTCGGCGTCCATGGTGTGATCGGAATCGTGGTTGTGCGCGAACGTCTTGTCCGTGCCGTCCGCGGAAGGAAACGACCCCGATCTAATGTGCTGGGCATCGGCAGCGGTGGTGATGCCGCCCTCGATCTCGGTACCGGCATTCGCAGTATCCCCATCCTGGAAGCGGGTGCCGCCCCTGAACTCCTGGACGAGCGGGACCGACTGTGTTCCTCCCCTGTTGTCGTACACGACCAGCTCGTCGTCGTAGTTGTGGCCCGAGTTCGTGTGCGTGGTGACGGTCCAGCCACCAGAGGATGAGCGCTGCGCTGTCGAGAAGCCCCATGACGGAGTGGGAGTGATCAATGCCGTCATCCCGTGCCTCGGGGTCACCGCGACACTTGCAGCATTGTCGTCACCTGCAGTCGCAGTGTGATCCTCGCCAATGCGACTAAGCGTTCTACGGAGGGCCGGCCGGAAGCCGTCAAGCGCGAACCTGGCGTTGATCTGAGTGAGCTGATTCTGCAGCTCGTCGCGCTCCTCCTCGGCCTCTTGGCGCTCCTGCTCGGCTTGCTGGCGCGCCTGCTCTTCAGCCTGGCGCTGGCGTTCGGCAGCAGCTGCACGCTCTTCGGCCCTGGCCTCCTCGAGCTCGGCCTGCCTCCGTTCTTCCTCGGCTGCGTCAAGCCGTTCCTGGAGTGCGTCCTCCTGGTCCCGGGAGAGGCCGTCGTCCCCGCCAATGCACGCACTGAGGCCGATCAGCGCCGCTGCAACGAGCGCAATGGCACCGCCGCTTCTGAAGTACGGATGTCTCGGATACTTCATTGCTTCTCTCCTTGAGGGTGATTGCACACGGTCCGGGTGGACCCTGCCGGCACGCAGGCTCCGGCGTTCCTCTCCGTCGTCAGAACTGCTGCACGAAGCGCAGCTCGCCGCGCGTGCGCGTGTAGTCGTAAGCTTGCGCGTTGGTGTCGCGCTCCTCGTGCACCGCCACGATCGCCGGGCTGAAGCCGAACACCGTGAGACCCCGGTTGTGGACCGAGAGCCGCACGCTCCGGGTGCGGTCCGCCCGGTCCTCGCCCACCGGCGTGTTCGGGAACCACTCGTCCTCGAAATCGGTCCAGCGCATCTCGCCGCCGCCGCCCACGGTGAAGCCCAGCGGCAGCGCCACCGTGACGCCTGCGCCGAGCCAGCGGCTCTCGTTGCGCTCGCGTGCGCGTTCCGGCCGCTCCTGCGCGTAGCCCGCCGAGAGGTTCGCCCGTACCGTCGGCGTCACCACCCAGGAGCCCCGGAGCGAGGCGTCCCACACCGGCCCGTTCAGGTGCTCCCGCATCCGGTAGCGCCGGTCGTGCCAGGAGGCGTTTGCGTGCACCGTCACCCGCGCGGTGAGCCGGCGCGCCACCTCCAGCCGCGCGCCGAGCTCGCGGCTGTCCGGCAGGGTGCCGATCCAGCGCTGGCGCGCGC
>WTGR01000320.1:0-3682 GCA_011523485.1 Acidobacteriota bacterium | reverse complement strand
CGCGCGCCGAGCTCGCGGCTGTCCGGCAGGGTGCCGATCCAGCGCTGGCGCGCGCTCGCGAGCAGGCTCCCCTCCGTGTCCCGGTCCACGAACCAGCGCGGGCCGAGATGGGTGGAGAGGGAGAGCTGATCGAACCGGGAGCCCTCGTACTCGCGCCTGGCCGCGTCTGCGCCGGCACGCAGCCTGAGCCGCTCCGCGATCGGCACCTGGTACTCCGCCCCGCCCCAGACCGAGACGCCGACGCCGGAGGAGGTGAGCTCCTCCGCGTCCCGCTCGAAGGGGAGCGGCAGGCCGAAGACCGGGATGTAGATGGTCCGCTCCTCGGAGCCGGCGCCGATGTTCGAGTCCGGCGCCAGCGCGAAGCCGACGTTGAAGCTCCAGCGCCCCCTGGCGCGCATCTCGTCGAGGAAGAGGTTGACGTTGGCCGCCACCGCGTCGGGCACGCCGCCCGCCAGCACCGCCTCGAAGTGGCGCCGCGCGAGCTCGTCCTCCCCCTTGAGGAAGAACGCGCGCGCCAGCTCCAGCCGCACCCGCACCAGGTCGGGACGCTGGACCAGCATGACGTGGAAGGCGGCGATGGCCTCGTCCAGCAGCACCTCCCGTTCCTCGTCCGGGCGGTCGGGCCGCTGCGAGGCCTCCAGCGACGCGAGGCCGTAGAGGAAGAGCGCGTTCGGCTCGATCGTCTCCTGCTCGAGCAGCGGCCTGAGCGCGACGATCGCCTCCTCGAAGCGGCCGGCGCCCACCAGCGCCCCGGCGGCGGCCTCGGCAGCAGCGGCCTCGGTCGCGTCGGGCGCTGGCGCCGCGTCGTCGGCGCGGGGAGAGGGCGGGGGCACCGGCGCCTCCTCGCCCTGCGGCTCCGCGTCCTGCGCCGCCGCCGGGAGCGAGAGGGAGAGCGCGAGCGCGGCGAGGAGGAGGCTGCGCCGCAAATAGGCAAGCGTCATTGTGGAACCACGGACCGCATGAGGGAGGTCGGAAAAAGAGGGGCGGCCCGAGGGCCGCCCCGCGTATCCCCCGGATGTCCCGGTTCATCAGTTGCTAGTCGTCCTTGGTCGCGCCGAACGCGCCGACAACCGACGTGACTGGACCAACGGCAGCGTCGGCGGCATCGGGATCCGCAGTCTCGGCCCAGAACCGCCCGGCCACACCACTTGGGTGGAGAGAATCGCCATCCGCATTGGTGCTTGGCCCGAACATCTGGCCGTTCCACATTCCCGTCCACGACACGCCGTCCGCCGAGCCGGTGGTACCGGTCGCCGTAATCTCTCCAGTCGTGGTCGTACCGAAGTCGAACGCGCTCAGCTCGACGACCCAGTCGTTCTCGCCGGCCGACGGATCGTTGGGCGAGGCCTGCGTGTCGTCCCCCAGGAACACACCGTCCGTGCCCCTGAAGTTGTCGATGCGCCCGCTGATCATGTAGTCGACCGCATCGTCAGCGCCGTTGGTTGCCTTGTCGAAGTCGGCGGTCAGCATCGCGCGGGCGGTGAAGAGACCCGAGTCGTCTCCGTCCACGTAGACGCCGGTCGCGCCGCCGCTGTAGGTCGCCGTGCCGCGCATGCCGGCTGCGTTGGTGGCGTCGAGGGAGTCGGCAGCAGGCGCCCACGGGTCCATGCCGTTAAAGAACACACCGAGCCTGTGGTCGCCCGTCATGTCGTCAGGCGTGGTCAACCACGCGCCGTAGGCCATCCAGTCCTGATCCGGGACCTCGATCATGGCGCCGTCGTCGGGAGTGAACGACCACCTTCCGCCGCCCTGTATTCCCTCCGCAGCGGCATCGCCGTCAATGGCCATGACGTCGCCATCGGCGTTCCTCGCGATGCCGCAACCGGTATCCGCGAGGCACCGGAACGTGCCCGAAGCGCCGAAATACGTTCCGCTGAATGTTTCGCCGTTATTGACGTTGGGATCCTGACTCTGGGCCGGGACCAGGGAATCGCTGTCGAAGATCATGGCCGCCCACTGCGTGGGAGTCGCCATGAGAGCCTGCGTGTTGGCGGGAGTGGCAGCTGAATCGATGTCCACCGACGTACCAAGTGTCGTAACACCGGGTGCCGTCCCATCTGCCCGAATGCTCAACCTGAACATGGCCTGCGCGGCATCATTCACGTACTTGGCGGCCAGCTTGCGGTCGAAGGGATACGGCGTGCCTTCGCCCATGTTGGCGAGCAGGATGGCGGCGGTCTCGAAGCCGCCGTCGCCGTCGCCGGCCGTGTCGCCCCAATCCCGGAACCAAGTCCCCCTGCCCCAGCCATCGGGCGCCGGCGCCATGTCATCGCTCTGGTCGATCGCGTCCATGGCGTGGGTCATCGTGGTACCCATCGTGAGGGTCGGCACCGCCCCTGGCGCTGCTGCCGCGTCGCCCGGAGAGGCGCCAAAGCCTGCCCCGTTCGCCTGGAAGTCGCTTCGCAGCCCGGCTTCGTCATAAGTGAGAACGCCGGGGCCACCGATTTCCATTCCGATGAGTTCCGTGGCAGTGAAGCCGGGCCCCGCCGCGCTACTGTCCACGTTATCTCCGGTCACGAGGACGCGAATGGCAGCCGTGCTCCCGTCATTCAGCTCCGCGAACGTATCGTCCACATCAGCCGCGAGCCCCGAGGCCATGGCACTCACCGTTCCATCCCCGAGTACCTGGCTATGCCACGTCGCGACGATCGTGCCGGCACTGTTCTCGACGGTGATCGTGCAGGGGTAGTCGCTCATGCAGTTGAACGTCACGCCCGCTCGAACGTCGCCGTCTTCGAGCTCGACGGAGTCACCGGTCATCGGCAGCACCTCCAAAAGCGCGGCATGCTGCGCCCTCGACAACATGATGGACCCGGAAACGTCCATCGGCGCGGGCTCCATCGCGTCCGGCGGATCTGCGGGCGCCGGATCGCTCCCGTCGTGGACGCAGCCGTACATGACGGCGGTGAGGGCGACGACCGAGCACGCCGCCAGCAAACTGCGAGTCAGCTTCGTCTTCTTCATGGCTCCGAGGCTCTCCTCATTCTGAAGAGGCCTCGTTGGCGGCCTTGAGTCGCCGCGATCACGGGACCCGTTTTGCAGATCGGCTCAAAATTAGCCGCGCAACACCACAGTAAACTACTCCAACACCGTCGAAATCAGAGACGCCGGATATGCGCTGGGGTCTACGGACCCGAATGCCGGGTGCTTACGAGCGCCGACCGGTGATTCCGCCCGCTTGCGCATTGAAGTCTAGCCGACTCGCCGTGATGACGAGATTCGCGCGCAAGTTCAGCCCTGCCGTGCTCCCTGGACGAGACGATCATGCCACGCCGTAGCACGCTGACGCTGAGCAGCCGGGCGGTGGACAACCTCCCGGCCGAAGGCAGGGACCAGATCTTCTGGGACCGCGAGCTGCCGGGGTTCGGGGTGCGCCTCTACCGCTCAGGGCGCAAGGTCTACGTGGTCCAGAGCCGTGCAGGCGGCGCGCCCAGGCGCGTGACGCTCGGCACCCACGACGAGCTCACCACTACGCAAGCCCGGCTCCGCGCCGCCCAGGTCATCGACCGCATGAAAAGGGGCGCGGAGCCCTTACCGCCACCGGCCGAGGCCGGCGCCACCGTCGCCGACCTCGCGGAGCGCTACCTGAGCGCCCACGTCACCCAGAATTGCAACGCCCACACCGCAGGCATCTACCGGGGCTCGCTCGAGAACCACATCCTGCCCGCCCTCGGCATGATGC
>WTGR01000523.1 GCA_011523485.1 Acidobacteriota bacterium | reverse complement strand
GCAGGGCTACGGCAACCAGCTCCGCGACGAGGACATCTGGAACCTCGTCAACTACATCAAGAGCCTGTCGCGCTAGGAGCCCATGGTGGAAATCCCGCCGGCACCGGGAGCGGCAGCCGCGAGGTCGGACGTGAGCGACGGTGTGAGCTATCGCGGCATGCAACCCGGCGAAGCAGCCGCTGTCTCGGCGCTGATTCTCTCGTCGTTCGACGAGTTCATCGGCCCGGAGCTGACCTCCGAAGGAAACGCCGAGTTCCGCCGCTTCGTCGCGCCCGAGGCGATCGAGGCGCGTACTGCCGAGGACCACTTCGTCCGCGTGGCGACCGTCGACGGCGTCCTGGCCGGCATGATCGAGATCCGGGACAACAACCACGTCGCACTCCTCTTCGTCGACAAGGCCCACCAGCACCACGGCATCGCGAAGGGCCTGCTGCACGCGGCGCTCGCGGCCGCCCGCGTCGCGAACCCGGACCTCGAGCGCGTGACGGTCAACTCGTCGCGCTACGGCGTGCCGGCCTACGAGAGGCTCGGCTTTCGCCAGACCGGACCCGAGCGCGCGGTCAACGGCATCGCTTTCATCCCGATGGCGATGCGCCTCGACGCGGATCTCTAGTCAGGGCTCCCAGCGTGCGCGTTCCGTTTCTCGACCTGGCCGCCCAGCTCGAGACGACGCGGCCGGACATCGAGCGGGCGTTGCTCGACGTCGTCGTCTCCGGCCGCTACGTCGGCGGTCCCGTGCTCGATGCGTTCGAGCAGGCCGTGGCCGACTACATCGGCGCCGAGCACGCCGTCGGGGTGTCCTCGGGCACCGACGCGCTTCTCGTCTCGCTGATGGCGCTCGATGTCGGCCCCGGCGACCTGGTCGTCACCACGCCCTATTCGTTCTTCGCCACGGCAGGTGTCGTCGCCCGGGTGGGGGCAACCCCGGTATTCGTCGACATCGATCCGCGAACGTTCACTATCGACCCGGCGTGCCTGGCCGACTGGTTCGAGCGCAATGCGGAGCGTCGGCCACGGGTCAAGGCGATCCTGCCGGTGCACCTGTTCGGGCAGTGCGCCGACATGGCGCCCATCCTGGAACTGGCCACGGCGTACAGCATTCCGGTCGTCGAGGACGCCGCCCAGGCGCTCGGGGCGCGATATCCCCGTGAGGGCGGCGACCGGCCGGCCGGCGGCCTGGGTACGCTCTCCTGCTTCTCGTTCTATCCCACCAAGAACCTGGGCGCGATGGGTGACGCCGGCCTCGTGGTCACCGCGGATGCGGATCTGGCGGCGAGGGTTCGACGGCTCCGCAACCACGGCGGGCACGCTGCGTACGAGCATCCGGAGGTAGGGGGCAATTTCCGCCTCGACACGCTGCAGGCGGCGATCCTCGCGGCCAAGCTGCCGCGTCTCGACGGATGGCACGCCCGGCGCCGCGAGCGCGCCACTCACTACGACGAGCGCCTGGCGGTTCCGGGTCTGGAGTTGCCCGTGGCTGCCTGGGGACGCGAACGCCACACGTATCACCAGTACGTGATCCGGGTACCCGACCGGCGGGAGGCTCTGCGCGCTCAGCTCGCGGCGCGGCAGATCGACACGATGATCTACTACCCCGTACCGCTCCATCGGCAACCGTGCTTCCACCACCTTGGTCACCCGGCCGGTGCGTTCCCGTGCAGTGAGGATGCGGCGGTTCGGTCACTCGCGCTGCCCATCTACCCGGAGCTGACCCCGGCGATGCAGGATCGCGTGATCGAAGAGATCGCAGCGTTCTATCGCTGACCAGGCCGACAGACGCAGGGCCTGTGCTGTCGGCGGGCCCCGATGGGAGTATGATGATGTCAACGACATCAGTTGAGCTCAAGGAGTCCCGTGTGAGTCAGATCACGGCACGCCTGCCGGATACTGTCGTGGAGGCGCTCGATGCCGCGGCGGCCGCGCTGCACCGAAGCCGCGCCGAGATCATCCGCCAGGCGGTGGAACGCTACCTGGAGGACTTCGACGATCTCTCCGTAGCGCTGGAGCGACTGCGCGATCCCGCCGACCCGGTGCTGGACTGGGAAACCGTAAGGGATGAGCTACTCGGTTCGGATCAAGCGGAGCGCCCTCAGGGAGCTCGCTCGCGTTCCGGACGCTGAGCGCCGCCGAATCGTTCGCGCGATCGACGACCTTCGACAGCGCCCGTTCCGGGGGAACGCCTTGAAGGGTGAGCTTGTCGGCCTGCGTCGGGCCCGCGCCGGCGACTACCGCATCGTCTACGAAGTCCTTGACGATGTCCTCGTCGTCCTGGTCGTGCGGGTCGCGCATCGCAGGGAGGTCTATCGCCGCCGGTGACTCGGCGGGGCTCCGGAACCTCTGAACGAGATGCTCCGCGAGAAGTAAGATACCGGCAACTTCGGCTCGACCTCCACCGGCGGTACCGCCCACGGCCCGTCGGGGCGAGGCGTGCCTCATTCCTGACGGCTGAACGACAGACGTGTCCGGCAGGCGCAAACGCGGCAATCGCAAACGGTCGGCGCCGGGCCGCGCCCCCCGTGCATCCCCCCGGCGCCTGCTGGATCAGGCGCGAGAACTGCTCGCCGCGGGACACGGGCGCAAGGCGCTCGATCTGATCCGACAGGCGCGGGATCGGGACGACAGCCTGGCGGCGCTGCCGCTGGTCTCCTTCTGCGCCTCCATGCAGCGCGCCCGCCAACTCGAGGCGAAGGGGATGCTCAAGGAAGCGGCCACCATGCGCGCCCGGGCCGACGGCTATCGGGCGTCCGTGTCCCTGCGGGCGCTCTCCGAGGACGAGTGGGTCCAGTACGTCCGGTACCTGGACGGTGGGGACGCGCTGGCGGCCTACGCGGACCACCTGGTCCGCGGGACGGCCCTGCCTCGCGTGGAGCGGGTGCTGGCGGACCGGCTGGTCGTCCAGCGGTTCTGGGTGGCTCTCGACGTCTTCGACGAGACCCATCCGCTGCGCCGGGACGCCGCGGCGGTCCGGTCGAGTCTCGACGCGATGGATGCCGGCGACTGGGCGCAGGCCGCGAACCTGCTGCAGGGGGTGCCCCGGCGCTCGCCCTTCGCGGTCTGGCGTCTGTTCTGCAGGGCCATGGTCTGTTTCGGCGCGGGCGACGACGACGGGTTGCGCCGAATCGTCGACCGCCTGCCGGACGATTTCGTCCTGGCCCGCACGGTCGCCGAATGGCGACGCCTCGTGGGCCGCGACGCCGCCGGCAACGGCCGCCCGGGGGCGCCGAAGGAGTCGGAGGGCGGTAACCGGCGCGTGGCGGCCCTCGCCGGTGAATTGAAGCGGGCGCTCCACAACGGCAGCGTGCGCGCGGCCGGGACGGCGATCGAGCGTCTGGCCGAAGCCCTCTACCCCGAGGACCCGGCGCGGGCCCGGATCGACCTGGTGGAGATCGCGGGGCTGGCCACGCTTCGGGACCTGCTTCCCGGCAGCGCGATCCAGCAACTCTCGCGGCGCCTGTTGCCTGCCGATCGGGTGATCGGGGTCGCGGCCCGCATCCTCCTCGCGAGACAGCAGATCGTGCCCGCGGCGTGGAATCCCGTGCCGGCCGTCGCGCTCGTCGACGCGCTGCCGGTGGAGTTTCCGCGGGCGCAGGATCGGGCACTCGCCCGGGCGTGCATGCTGGAGGCGCTGGCCCGCACGGGGCGCAAGGCCGTGGATCCGGAGCTCCTGCCCCCCGAGATCGCGGAGGATCTGCGCACGCTGCTCGGCCGACCCGTGGAGGATCCGGGCCTGGTCTTCGTCGAGCTGATGTTCGCGAGTCTCGAGGCCGATCCCGACAACCGCGACGGCTACCTCTTTCTGCTCGATCTCCTGCGGGGACGGAGCGGCGGCAAGCCGAGGCTGCAGCGTGTCCTGCGGGACATGGCGGACCGGTTCCCCGACGACTCGACCCCCTGGCTGGAGTTGGCCACCCTCCACTATTCGAGGAACGCGTATCGCCAGGCCGAGGGCGCGCTGGAGGAGGCCCGCCGGCGCGCGCCCCACGACGACCGGCTCCTGGATCTGCAGGCCGTCGGCTTCCTCAAGTCCGCCGAGCAGAGCCGGAGGAAGGGTCGGTTCGCGCTTGCGGTCCGGGACCTGGAGCGCGCCCAGGATCTGGGGCGCCGGGTGATCGAATCCGTCCTGCCGTCGAAATGGCTGCTGCTGGAAGTCGTGTCGGGCGATGCGGACACGTCCGCCACGGTCGCCCGCCAGTTGGAAGGCCTGCCGCCCGGCGCTCAGCTTCGGATGCTCGCGCTGCTCCTCCGCGACCTGTACGACAACCACGACGTCAGGAACGTCACGCCGGAAATGGCCGATGCCGTGTGGCGCCTGCTGGCCGACGGGGTCTCTCGCGCCGAGTGCACGCCGGACGAGATCGTCCGGGTTCTCGAACCGCTGCCCGCCGAGCTCGACCTCCTCTACGACGATCGGCGCGTCGCGGCGACGTTCTCCCGCTGGTGGCCCGCGCTCCTCGAACGCGTCGACGGGGAACGCCTGCCGGCCGTCCTCGACATCCTGATGGACTGCGGCGGACAGGATGCGGTGCGGGCCGCGATCGAACGCCGGCTGCGCGGCGTCAGGAAGGCCCGGCGCGATCCGCTGCTGCTCTTCTATCTGGCCGTGATCCGCTACGAGGAGGGCAGCGATCACGACGCCCGGCGCTTCCGGGAGGTCCTGAAGAGGGCGGACGCCGCGACGCGGGAACGGCTGCGGTCGGCCGCCGCGAGGCTCGCCCGGCACACCGAGGATCCGTTGCGGAACGCTCTGCAGACGTTCGATTTCGAACCGCTGGATGTGGGGCCGCTCGGCCCGGGGCCGCCGCCGGGGCTGGAGGCCTTTCTGGCGGCGATAGAGGAGCAGTTGAAGGCCGCGGGGGCGCCGCGCGGCACGGCCGCCCTGAAGCGGCCGGTCCCGCCGGACCCCGGCGATCCCGCGCTGGTCGAACGGTTCCGGCGGGCGTTGACGGAGGCTGCGGCGGCCGCGCCGCCGGACGCCGCGCAACAGGGGATGTTGTTCGACCGCGAGATATACGACGATCTGGACCGCCTGGACGAGCTGATCGACGACACCCGACTGCGCGGCGAGCCCCGGCCCCTGCTGCGGGAGCTTGCCGGGAACCTGCGGGCCGACGAGGAGACGCGGCAGGAGCTGGACCGGCTGGCGCGCGACTGCCAGACGGCCGGGCTGCGCGACAGGTTGACGCCGGAGCTGCACGCCCTGCTGTTCGCCCGCACGGGCAAGCAAAGGAAGCGGCGCCGCTGAGGGAATGCCCATGCTTGTTCACTATCTCGTGCTGGGACTGTCTCCGTCGGCGACGGGGGAGGAGATCCGCCGGCGCTACCTCGAGCTCGTGCGCGCGCACCCGCCCGGCGAGGAACCGGAACGCTTCCAGCGGATCACCGCGGCGTACGAGGCTCTGAAGGACGACCGGGCGCGCGTGAGGACGGCCCTCTTCGGGATGGCCGCCTACGGCGACTTCGAGCTGGCGCTCGATGCGCTGGTGCAGGCGCGTCCGGCGCGCCGCGAGACGCCCGGCCTGCAGGCTCTCCTGGCCGCCGAAGGGAAGCTGCATGAGTGAACCGGGCGGAGACTGGAAGCAGCGCGCGCTCGACGACTTCCGGCAGTGGCTCGACACGGCGGGCGAGGAACCGCCGGAGCACGGCGAACCGGACGCGGCCGACTGCGACCTGCGCGACCTGTTCGCCGAGTTCGCCGCCCTGCGCCAGGAGGTCCGCCTCCAGAACCGGGAACAGGCCCGGGCGGGCCGCGAGCTGGCGGCCGCGGCGGCGCGGTACGACACCGCCGTGCGCCGGGAGCAGCGCGGCGACGAGACGCTGGCCGCGTTCGAGCAGCGCGTCTCCCGAACCGCCGAGGACCG
>WTGR01000664.1:3338-5872 GCA_011523485.1 Acidobacteriota bacterium | reverse complement strand
GCTCGGTGAGCGCCGACGACAGGGTCAGGGCGTCGGCGTTGTTGTCGAAGCCGTACGCCGCGTTGTCGGCGGGCAGCAGCGCCGCATCGATGTCGACCGCGAGCAGGTCGCGGATGGCGTTGCGGTACTCCGTGCGGTTCAGGCGATGCAGGGTGGGCCGGCCGGGGTCGGGGTGGTCCAGCGCGGCGCGGTCCAGCGCGGTCTCCAGCCACGCCACCACGGCGTCGTAGGTCGCCGCGTCTGGGCGCGGCCGTCCGGCCGGGGGCATCGCGCCGGTCCGGAGCTTGCGGATCACCGCTTCCCAGACCTCCGGGTGCTCGCCCGCCCGGGTCATGTCGAGGACGTCGAGAGCGAGTCCGGCCGTCAGCGTGCGCTGGTTGTGGCAGGCGAAGCAGTAGCGCTGCAGGACGGCGCGGGGAGCCGGCTCGCCCGCCGTCGTGACGGCATCTGAAGCTGGCCGGCGCCCGGCGCTCGGCGCCTGCCGCGCCTCGGCGGCCGGCGTCTGCGCCCCCGTGCTCTGTTCCGCAACGCTCCGGGCCTGAGGCGCCGCGTGCAACGGGACGTCGTAGGAGATGATGGCGAGACCGCCTGCCAGGCCCAGCACGAGCGCCGGAGACAGTTGCCGGAGTCGACGCGTCAACGCCGCCGTGTTCAGGCCCGTCATCGCTTCAGCAACTCCTCCGGTATGGCGGCCGCGCAGGGCGCCGGACACTCGATCTCACTGGCGCCGAGCTCCCGCAGCAGCACCGCGGTGTGGGGGTGCGCGGCGAACGAGTTGCCGTACTCCACCCCGTCCGCGACCTGCAACGGCGTGCGGCCGTCCAGGGCCACCACGTCCAGCTCGGCCCCCTTGTCGAACAGGTACTGCACCACGCTGTTCGCGCCCCGGTACGCCGCCGCGTGCATCGCCGTCTCGCCGACGTCGTTGACGTCGTTGACGTCGGCGCCCAGCTCCTCGACGAGGAGTTGCACGGCTTCCAGCACCTGCGCCTCGCTGGCGCGGTCCTGGTTCGACGCCCAGGAAATGCCTGCCGCCGCCATCAGCGGCGTGATGTCGTCCTCGGTGTTGATGGTCGGGTCGGCGCCGTACTCCAGCAGCAGGCGCAGCACCTCGACGTCGGCGGACTTGGCGGCCAGCATGAACGCTGTGGCGCCGGTCATGTGCCGGCGGTACCGCGCCCCCGACCAGCGCGGTTCCTCCATCGAGTTGCGGCCGTTGACGTCCGCCCCGTAGGCCAGCAGCGAGCGCAGGACGCGCAGCCGGTCCAGGTTCACCACGATGAACTGGTCGCTGATGTGCCAGTTCGCCACGTGCACCGCCGCCTGCAGCGGCCGGCCGAAGATGTTGCCGCGGACGATGCCCTCGGACTCGCGCTCGCTGTAGCCGAGCTTGCGTATCGTGAGTGGCATCGGCTCGGCGCGCATGCCCTGCACGGTCAGCCGCGTGGAGCCGCCCTCGGCGTTCGGGTCCGCGCCAGCGGCGAGGAGCAGGTCCACGAGGTCCTCGTGGCCGTTGACGACCGCCACCAGCAGGGGAGTGGCGCCGTCGGGGCGCGATTCGTTCACGTCGGCACCGGCCGCGAGGAGCGCGCGGACGGCGCCGATGCTGCCCTTGCGCACCGCGAACAGGAGCGGCGTCGCACCGCTGTTGGAGCGCGCGCGGATGTCGGCGCCGAGGGCAATCAGGGTCTCGACGACCGGGACGTGGGCCTCTGCCCCCGCCCACATGAGGGCCGTCTGGCCGTTCCAGGTCTCCCGCGCGTTCACATCGGCGCCGGCGCCCGCCAGCACCTGCACGGCATCGACCTGCCCGGCCCGCGCCGCGAGCATGAGCGGCGTCTCGCCGGCGTTCACCGCCTGCCGGGGATCGTTCGGGTCGACGCCGGCGGCCAGCAACTGCGCGATGACCTCCGCGCTGCCGTTGCGCGCGGCGAGGGCCAGTGGCGTCACGCCGAAGTCGTTCGCCGCCCGGACGTCGGCCCCGGCGCGAATCAAGGCCGCGGTCGTCTCGGGATCGTTCCGGTACGCCGCCCAGTGCAGGGCCGTCGCACCGTCACCCTGCGTCGCGTTGACGTCCGCGTCCTGCGCGAGGAGCGACCGCACGGTCGGCGTCTCGCCGCGTTGCACGGCGTCGGCGAGCAGGGCTTCCTGGGCCGCGGCACGGGGAGCCTGAAGGGCGACCCCGAGACCGACAGCGAGAAGCGAAGGCGCCAGCCGTCGGACGAGCGAGGTTGCTGCCCGCATCATGCTTGTCCCTGATGGTCGCCCATACTACTACGCGCGGCCCGCGTCCGGCATCGCGATTGCACCCAAATCGGTGCTACGATGCGGCTGGCCAGCCGTGCGGCGTCCGGCCGGCCGCCGTCGTTCCTGACCGGCCGCCGTCGTTCCTGAAGGGAGGGGCGGCCATGCTCGTGAAGCAGATGGAGCAGCGTTTCGACAACCTCGAGGGTCGGGTCGACAGGATCGAGCAGATTCTGCCAACCCTGGCAACGAAGGGCGACCTGCGGGCGGCCATTGATGCGGCAGTCGAG
>WTGR01000664.1:0-3238 GCA_011523485.1 Acidobacteriota bacterium | reverse complement strand
CCGCTGGCGACGAAGGCGGAGTTGCGGGCGGCAGTCGAGCCGCTGGCGACGAAGGCGGAGTTGCGGGCGGCAGTCGAGCCGCTGGCGACGAAGGTGGAACTCCGGGATCTGCGGACGGAAGTCCTGGCGCGCGTCGCGGAGTCGGAGCAGCGCATTCGAACCCACTTCGACGTGGTCACCGAGAGCCTGCGGGACGACATCAAGCTGATCGCCACCGCATTCGAATCGCTCGCCCGGCGTGACCCGTAGCCGGCTGGCGAGGCCGCTGTCGGGGGACGACCGGCACCGCGGCTCTGCCGTCCGGCCGGGGTCCATGCGACCGTGCCGCCGCGCGATGCGATCCACGCTGCCGTCATGCTCCGCACGGGGGCGCGGACGATCGTCGGCTACGATCGACACTTCGATGAACTCCCCGGCATAGTTCGCGTCACGCCCGGCGAAGCGCCGATCCAGGTCACGTCATGACGATCGCTACATGGAACGTCAACGGGTTGCGGGCCCGGCTGGATTTCGTGCGGCACTGGCTGGATGCGCGCCGGCCCGACCTGGTCGGCATCCAGGAGTTGAAGCTGACGGACGACGAGTTCCCGCGGCAGGCGTTCGAGGACGCTGGCTACCGCGCCCAGCCGTACGGCCAGAAGGCGTGGAACGGGGTGGCGATCCTGTCGCGCGAACCGGTCCACGTCGTGCGCCGCGGGTTGCCGGGGGAGGAGGCGCTGGGCGCGCGGCTCCTCACCGCCCAGGCCGGCGACCTGTCCTTCACGACCGTCTACTGCCCGAACGGCAAGTCGGTCGACCATGCCGACTATCCCCGCAAGCTGGCCTGGTTCGAGAGTCTGCGGCGGCACTTCGGCGAGCAACACGATCCGCGGCGGCCGACCGTGCTGTGCGGCGACTTCAACGTCGTGCCGGCCGCGATCGACAGTTGGGACGAGGCGGCGCTTCACGGGAGCATCCATCACACCGACGCCGAGCGGGCGCGCGTCCGCGGACTGCTCGACTGGGGGTTCACCGACCTGTTTCGCCATCACCGGCCGGATACGCGGGCGTTCTCCTGGTGGGACTACCGCGGCGGCGCTTTCCACCGCAACCTCGGCCTGCGCATCGACCTGCTGCTGGGCACGGCGGGCGTGGTGTCCCGCCTGCGGCGGGTCGAGATCGACCGCGACTATCGCAAGAAGAAGGACGGGCTGATCGCATCCGACCACGCTCCGATCATCGCCGAGCTGGAGTGAGTGCGCGCGCCTGCGCGCTGGCGGCGACGGACGCCGTCGCGCGACAATCTCCGGCATGGCCGCACCCCTGTTCGACCTGCTGCCGGCCGGCGAGGCGTCCAGCGACGATCTGCTGGACCGCTTTCTCGACTACGTCGACCGGCTGGGCCTGACGCTGTATCCCGCCCAGGAGGAGGCGATCCTGGCGCTCCTCGAGGATCGGCACGTCATTCTCAACACGCCGACCGGCTCGGGCAAGTCGCTGGCCGCGTTCGCCCTGCACTTCGCGTCGCTCGCCCGCGGTCGGCGCTCGGTCTACACCTGTCCCATCAAGGCGCTGGTCAACGAGAAGTGGATGGCGCTGTGCCGCGAGTTCGGGCCCGACAACGTGGGCCTGGCCACCGGCGACGCCACCGTCAACCGCGACGCCCCGCTGCTGTGCTGCACGGCCGAGATCCTGGCCAACATGGCGCTGCGCGAGGGAGAGCACGCGCCGGTGGACGACGTGGTGATGGACGAGTTCCACTGGTACGCCGACCGGGACCGCGGCGTGGCCTGGCAGGCGCCGCTGCTGACCCTGCCGCAGACGCGCTTCCTGCTGATGTCGGCGACGCTCGGCGACGTGACGTTCTTCGAGCAGGAGCTCACGCGGCGCACCGGCCGGGAGACGGTGACGGTCACGTCGAGCGAGAGGCCGGTGCCGCTGGAGTACGCCTACTCCGAGGACCCGCTCGCCCACGCGGTGGAACGGCTGGTGGAGGCGGACCGTGTCCCGGTCTACGTGGTCCATTTCACCCAGAAGGATGCCGCCGCGAGCGCCCAGAGCTTCACCAGCCTGCAGATCGCCACGCGCGCCGAGAAGCAGGCGCTGGGCGCGGCGATCGAGGACGTCCGCTTCTCGACGCCCTACGGTCCCCGCGTCCGCACCTGGCTGAAGCACGGCATCGGCATCCACCACGCGGGCCTGCTGCCGCGCTACCGCGTGCTGGCCGAGCAGCTCGCCCAGCGGGGCCTGCTCAAGGTCATCTGCGGCACCGACACGCTGGGGGTCGGCGTCAACGTGCCGATCCGCACGGTGCTCTTCAGCCGTCTCTCGAAGTACGACGGGGAGAAGACGGCCGTGCTCTCGGCCCGCGACTTCCACCAGATCGCCGGCCGCGCCGGGCGCAAGGGCTTCGACGAGCGCGGCTACGTCGTGGCCCAGGCCCCCGAGCACGTCATCGAGAACCGGCGGCTGGCGGAGAAGGCGAAGGCCGGCAAGAAGGTGGTCCGCCGCCAGCCGCCGCGCAACTTCGCGCCCTGGGACCGGGCCACGTTCGAGCGGCTCGTCCGCGCCCGACCGGAACGGCTCAAGTCGCGCTTCGCGGTGTCGCACGGGATGCTGCTCAACGTGCTGTCGCGCCGCGGCGACGGCTGCCTCGCGATGCGGGAGCTCGTACGCGACAGCCATGAGTCGGAGGCCGCGAAGCGCATGCACCGGCGCCGCGGCTGGCAGCTCTTCCGGTCGCTGGTGGCGCGCGGGGTCGTCGAGATCGTGCCGCGCACGCCCGACGGTTCACGGGTGCGGGTGAACGTCGACCTGCAGGACGACTTCTCGATGGACCAGGCGCTTTCGCTCTATCTCATCGAGGCGATCCCGTTGCTCGATCCCGACGCCGAGTCCCACGCGCTCGATCTGCTCACCCTGGTCGAGAGCATCCTGGAGAACCCGGACGCCATCCTGCGCCGGCAGCTCGACAAGCTGAAGGGCGAGGCGGTGGCCGAGATGAAGGCGGCGGGCATGGACTACGAGGAGCGCATGGAGGAGCTGGAGAAGCTCGAGCATCCCAAGCCGCTCGCCGACTTCGTCTACGAGACGTTCAACGACTTCGCCGACCGGCACCCGTGGGTCGGCGAGGAGAACGTCCGGCCCAAATCCATTGCGCGGGAGATGTTCGAGACCTTCCTCTCGTTCTCCGACTATGTCCGGGAGTACGGCCTCGAACGGATGGAGGGGTTGCTCCTGCGGCACCTCTCCAGCGTCT
>WTGR01000696.1 GCA_011523485.1 Acidobacteriota bacterium | reverse complement strand
ACCCGGTCAGCCACGCCGCGGCGCCGCCGTGCATCCAGGCCTCCGGGTCGCAGTACGTCTCCGGATCCGGGGGACACTCCTCCCACGTCTCGTGCCCCGGCTCCCCCGGCCCCGGGATGGTGTGGAAGCGCCACACTTCCTCGCCGGTGGCCGCGTCCAGCGCCGTGATGAAGCCGCGGATGCCGCGGTCGCCCCCGGCCGAGCCGATGATCACCTTGTCCTCGACGACCAGCGGCGCCAGGGTGAACGAGTAGGCCAGGTGGCGGTCCGCCAGCTCGACGTCCCAGAGCTCGGCGCCGGTCGCCGCATCGAGCGCCACCACGTGCGCATCGAGAGTGGCCATGAACACCCGGTTGTCCAGTATCGCGACGCCGCGGTTGTTCGAGCCGCAGCAGGCCCGGTGGTCGGACGGCGTCGCGTAGCTGTAGACCCAGAAGACGCGTCCCGTCCGGGCGTCGAGGGCCACCACGTCGTTCGGCCGCTGCGTCAGGTACATCACGCCGTCCACGACCAGCGGGGTGGACTGCCACGGACCGAACACCGGGGTCTGGTACACCCACTGGAGCTGCAGGTCCCGCACGTTGGCGGCCGTCACCTGGTCCAGCTCGCTGTAGCGCTGACTGAAGTAGGTGCCCGAGTAGGTCAGCCAGTCGGCCGGGGCCTCGGCCGCCCTGCTCAGCCGCTCGAACGACACGTCCTGCGCCGAAGGACCGGCAGCCGCCAGCCCGACCAGCACCCCGGCCACCGCGAACCGCCGCGCGGTCTCCATGCGTCGGGTCATTGTTCTCAGCCTTTCAGGGACACGAGATACGCCAGCAGATCCGCGAGCTCCGCCGCATCGAACCGATCCCCGTAAGCGGGCATCGGCGACTGCTCGAGCACGCGGAACTCGCGCAGGTCGGCCTTGTCGAACGACCGCAGACGCGCGTCGTCGTCGAGGATCTGCACCGTGTAGGTGTCCTCGTTCAGGCGGCGGCCGGTGATCCGTGCACCGTCCGCCGTCACCAGCTCCACCGGGCGATCGATGGGCCGCATCGTGCCGGTCGGGTCGAGCAGCGAGCGCCGTAGCGCGCTCAGCGTCCGGACGGAACCGATCCGCGTCAGGTCCGGCCCGGTCCGGAACCCCCGGCCCTGCAGTCGGTGGCAGCTCAGGCAGGCGCCCGCCCCATCGAAGATCTCCCGTCCGCGGGCGGCATCGCCCAGCATGGCGACGTCGATCTCGTAGGTCATGTTGCGCAGGTAGGCGACGATGCCGGTCATCTCGGCCGTGTCGAGTTCGATGGCGAGCATCCCCGTCCCGGGAATGCCGTCCCGGATGACCCGGATCAACTCGCGGTCGAGCGCCGCGCGCCGCAACTGGCCGCTGCGCAGGTCGACCCCCGCCACGGCCGCCCCGTCCTCACCGTGGCAGGCCGCGCACTGTTCCAGGTACACGCTGCGGCCATACTCGATGTCGGCCGGTTCGTACCGGGTGTGATCCTGCGCGTATCCCTGGCCGATCCCGGCGATCAGACACAGGCCCGCGCGCGCGACCAGCCACCGCCCGCGAATCAATCGTTGCATGGGGACTCCCTCGAGCGCATTGTAGATCCCAGCCGCGCGCAACGCCGCGGGCTCACGGATCGGTGGTCCCGATGTCCGCCGGGGGGCGCAAGCGGGTCTCCACCCGCATGCGCTCGTCCGTGGCCGCAGCGAAGAACGGTTCCCACTGCCGGCGGATCGCGTCGAGCTTGGCGAGGTGATCGGGATTGGCTTCGCGCCCGCTCCTCACGACATACACGAACGCCTGCCGGTGGACGCGCGGCGATTCGTCGGCGCTCGGCACGCGGGGGCCTTCGACCTCGATGATGTCCGCCATCAGCACCTCGCGCCTCGTGCCGTTGAACGTCACCCCGACCTGCGGCGATCCGGCGCTGCGGGCGGGCGGCATGGCGTTGGTCGGCGCCTCGACGTAGAAGAACGCCGGCACCTCGTAGTCGTGGCGCAGGCCCATCGCGTACTGGTCGAGCGCGCTGTAGCCCTCGACCGCCGCCACCGTGCGGAACGCCCCGCCGCCGAGGTCCTCGATGTCGTTGCCCTCCATCACCGACGCGTCGCTGTCGACGAAGAAGCTCCAGTGCGCCTGTTGCCGGCCGAGAAGCGCCGACGACCGCTCCCGGTCGTGATCGCTGAAGTCCAGGAAGGCGAGCCAGCGATGGCCGGTCTCATGGCCGAGCAGGCTCAGCGTGGTGTTCTCGCGGTTCACCTTCTTCTCCGGGTCGTCGGAGTACTTGCCGAGCCAGCCCATGACGACGATGCTGGTCAGCGTGTCGCTGCCGAAGTCGGCCGGAATGTCGTATATGGCCTGCCCGATGCCCTGGATCCGGTTGCCGATGGTGATCTCGTAGGCGAAGGCATCGAAGAGCACGGGCTGGTCGGTCCAGATGACGACCTGGTCGTAGGCGTCCGGGTGGGTCTGCAGGAACTTCCGAGCCACCGCCACCGTGTCGAGCTCGCCCCGCAGCGCGAAGCGTTCGCCCACCGCCGCGGCGCCGCCCGCCGCCCCCGCCGCAGCGCTCAGATCGACCGACTCGAACCCCGTGGTGCGCCCCGGGGAAAGGCCGACGATGGCCTCGCCGAGCCCCACCTCCGGATCGAACGTCATCTCGATCGCGCCGGTCGACAGCAGGCTCACCTGCACCGTGGTCGTGCTCTGCGATTCGAACCCCGGCACGTCGCACCAGGTCACGGTGGCCGCGTCGGCGCCGGACTGCGAATAGACCGTGCCGCCGACCGACGGATCGAGGTCCGCGAGAAACAGCGCGACGCGCGGCGGCCCCGACAGCAGGCGGGACACGCCGCGGGCCGTGCTGGCGCTGTCGCCCTCCTCGAACGTGATGTTGCCGTCGGAGTTGACGAACGCGCCGTCATGGGTCGTCGCATAGAAAGGGAAATCGAACGACAGCGCCAGCGGAGCGCTGTCGTCGTCGCCGAGCGTCATGACGTCCCCCAGCGACCAGCGCCAGGCAGCGGTCCCCAGGTGCTCCACGTCGTAACCGCCGTCGTCGTTCGCGGCGAACCGCAGGGTGACGTCCCGCAGGTCGTAGATGTTCGAGACGCGGAACAGATCGCCCTCGTCCTGCAGCACCGCGATCTCGCCTTCGTCCTCGTTCGACCCGGCCGCGGACACCGGCCGCAGAAGTCCCCGCTCCACCGCGGACCGGTGGTTCCAGATGCTGTCGAGCACGCCCCAGCGCGCGCCGTCGTCGATGAATCCGGACCGCTTGCCGGCTTCGACGGGCAGCCGGGTCGGGGGGATTGCGTTCCGGACGGTGGTCGGGGACGGTGCAGCGGGGCAGGGATTCTGCGCGGCGGCCGAATCGGGCGAGCCGGCGGCGACTCCCGCCGCGAACAGGACCATCCTCGCCGCCCCCCGCACGCATGGCGTACACCGCATGGCCGCTCCCGAATGGTCAGAAGCCGAGCCGGAAGCCGACACGCAGCAGGCTCGGGTTCATTATCTCCAGCGTCCTGCCCGGACCGGTCGGGCCCTCGGCCGTGCCCACGTCGTACTGGCGCTTGAGCACGGTGCTCGCGTTGAGGATGTTGAACCAGTCGAGGTCCACGTTCATCGTGACGTCGTCGACCCGGAACTCCTTGCCGACCCGCAGGTCGAAGCTCCTGATGGCCGGCAACCGGTGATCGCCGACGTCGGGCGCCAGCAGCACGTCCTTGAACGCCGCCGCGTCCCGCGGATGGGCCTGGATCTCCTGGAAGTAGGGCTGCCCGAAGCCCTGCCGGATCAGCAGGTTGGCGGCGACGTTGATGCCGAACGGCGCCTCGTAGAGCCCGTTGGCGACGAACTGGAACTTCGGGCTCACGAAATAGAAATCCGTCTTGCCGCTTCCCGACTCCCTGCTGATGACCAGGCCGCCGTCGCGCTGCGGGCTGATCGGCGACGGCGTCGGATCGATGATCGCGGCCGCCCGGTCCGTGAAGTACTCCCGGTGGTCGTTGTAGGAGTAGGCGATGCGCGCCATCCAGCGGTTGCTCAGCCGCTTCGTGAACCCGGTCTCCCAACCCCAGTAGCCCTGGTGATAGCCCTCCCGGTTGCGCTCCTCCCGGCCTCCGCCCGGGGGCAGGGCCACGCCCGGCAGCGGCGCGTAGACGTCCTGGCTGACCGACCCGCCGCCGCCGGCCGACGGCAGCGCCGCGGTGATCGTGTCGACCACGCCATAGTCGCTGGACGCGAGTCCGATCAGCGGCTCCCACGTCAGGTTGGTGAACCGACGGTAGGTCACCGACGCGGTCAGGGCCGAGTTCGGAATCGGCAGCTCCCGATCGACGCCGAAGATGAGCTCGTGCGTCCGCGGAGACGAAAGGTCGGAAGCCACCTGGTTGACGCTTTCGGTCGACGTCGGGTTGGCGGGATCGAACCCGTCGGCAAAGACGATCCCGTTATCGAGAAGCAGCTCGTCGCGCTGCGTCGCGCCGTCGCCGTTGAAGTCGATCGCGTAGTAGTAAACGGCCGAGTAGTCGACGGGACCCGCGAGGATGCTGGAAGCGCCCGCCTCCAACTGCGATGCGAACTGCCCGTAGCTCGCCCGGACGAGCGTGTCCGACTCGTCGCCGAGCGCGTAGCTGACGCCGATGCGCGGGGCCAGAACATCGAAGACGTGCGTGTTGCTCATGGGCGAGGCGGTCAGGGCGGGCAGTACATCCGGCACCAGCGGGTTCGCCCGGCGACTCGATTCCAGCAGCGACGCCGCCGACCGGTCGAACCGCACGCCCACGTCTACCGTCAGGCGGTCCAGCGAGATCCGGTCGCTGGCGTAGAAGCTCAGATACCGGCCCTCCGCGTTGACGGAGGAGTCGCCGTAGATGATGGGCAGCATCAGGCCGTTGTCGGGATAGCTGTCCAGATGCAGGGAGAGCGTCCCCGATCCGGGCCAGACCAGATCCGTCTGCACGCCGTTCCGCCGCCAGTTGAAGCCGAGCCGCAGCTCGTGGTCGCCACGGAACCAGTTGGCGTCGGCGTCGATCACCGACTGCGGCCGCCACGACCGGAAATCGAGATAGGAGTTGTGGTACACGCGGTTCACGTCGCGGTACACGTCCTTGTCGAGCCCGCCGCGGGGCGTGAGGAAGAAACCCCAGTTGTACTGCGTCGCCTTGGCGCTGACCACCAGATCGCGCCCGGCCCAGGTGGCCGTGCCGGTGAACAGGCCCGCGCCGCTGCCCCCCTGGTTCCAGGTGGTCTCGTCGGGCCGCGTCGGCCCGGCGTTGCGCCCGAGCTTGATCTTCGCCCCGTTGAAGTGGTTGAAACCGAGGCGCAGGCCGTCGGTGACCTGCCCCTGCACCTTCAGCGCCCGGTTGGTCAGGGTGGTGCGATCCGCGGTGTCGATGAGCGTCCGCAGCCGGATGTCGGTCTCCCCGAGCGAGCCCCAGGCCCACAGCCGGTCCCTCACGAGCGGGCCGCCGACCTCGAAGCCGTAGTCGGCGTACTGCTCCATCCGGTTGCCCCTCCCGGTCTCGCCGCCGATCGACTCGGCCAGCTCCTCCGACAGGTTGCCGCGCTGCAGCCCTTCGTTGGCGAAGTAGCCGCGCAGGCTGCCGTGGTACTGATTCGTGCCGCTCTTGAGCACCACGTCCACGGCGGCGCCCGGGGTCTGGTTCCGCACGTCCGCCCCGCCCGTGTTGATGCGCACCTCCTGGAACTGGTCGAAGTCCCAGTAGGTCGGCGACGAGAGCGACGCCATGTCGGTGATCACCACGCCGTCGAGCGTCCAGGTGTTCTCGTCGTCGCTCGCGCCCTTGGCCATGTAGATGGACTGCTGGCCCGATTCCGCGCCGCCGACGTTGACGCGGTCGACGACGACGCCGGGAATCGTCTGCAGCACCA
>WTGR01000251.1 GCA_011523485.1 Acidobacteriota bacterium | reverse complement strand
GCGACGTAGCCGCCGCCGCCCGGCTCCTGCCCCGGATACCAGCTCGCCCACCACTGGACCCCGAGGTAGGCGACGAACGACGCGAACGGCAGCGCCAGCATCGCGGCGGCGCCCGCCGGCGTCCCGTCCATCGAACCCACCGCCGGCCACAATCGAAAGGTGGATTCCGGAAGCGCGGCGCGCAGGCCGTCCAACCCCCCGACTCCGGGCGCGGCCAGCGCGTAGTACGCCAGCCCGACGGCGCCGGCCAGCGCGATGGCGAACTGCACGAGGTCGGCCGCGACGACGCCCCGGAGGCCCGCCAGCGCGGCGTAGCCGCCGGTGGCCGCAAGTCCGACGAGCACCCCGGTCAGCCGCTCCCAGCCGAGCGCGACCGACAGCACCTTGGCGAGGGCCAGATTGACCCAGCCGATCACGAGACAGTTGACCGCCAGTCCCAGATACAGCGCGCGCACCGCACGAAGCACGCGCGCGGCGCGTCCCGTGTAGCGCAACTCGACGAACTCGACGTCGGTCAGGATGCCCGCACGGCGCCACAGCCGGGCGAAGAAGACGACGGTGAGCATGCTGCCGAGCGCGGCGTTCCACCAGAGCCAGTTGCCGGCGATGCCGCTGGCCGCCACCAGCCCGGTGACCGCGAGCGGCGTGTCCGCGGCGAACGTCGTCGCCACCATCGACGTGCCGGCCAGCCACCAGGGCAGATCGCGGCCGGACAGGAAGTACTCCGAGAGGCTGCGCCCGGCCCGGCGGCCGTACGCTATGCCCACGGCGATGGGGGCCGCGAGCGCGATGCCCAGCAGCAGCCAGTCGATTGCCGTCAGCGCCATGTTCACCAGGCCGTCATCACCGCGTCGTGAAACGCCGGACGCACGGCGAGAATCGCCTCGTTGGACCGGGAAGGATGCACCCGGTTGGTCAGCAGGACCAGGTAGCGATCCGCGACCGGGTCGATCCAGAGCGACGTCCCCGTGAATCCCGTGTGTCCGATCGAGGCCGGGGACAGGCGGGTCCCGCACGACGAGGTCGGCAGCATCGTATCCCAGCCTAACGCACGCGAGCTGCCGGGCACGGCGGTCCGGGTCCGAAACATGTCGAACATCTCTTGCGAGGCGAGCGGGCTGTCGCCGTGCATGCCGGCCAGCACGTCGCGGGCGAAGCGGCCGACGGCGACGGCCGTACCGAAGAGCCCGGCGTGTCCCCCCGCGCCGCCCAGCGCCCAGGCGTTCTCGTCGTGGACCTCGCCGACGAGCGTTCGCCCGCGCCAGGGGTCCATCTCCGTCGGCGCCGTGCGGGTGCGCCACGCCGGCGGCGGGTGGAAGCGGACTTCGCCCCAGCCGCGGGTCGCCGCGAGCTCGTCGAACTGCGCGGCCAGACCCTCCCGCGCGGGGTGGCGGTCCGCGAGGATGAAGCCGAGCAGGATGAACCCGAGGTCGCTGTAGATCGAGCGGGTGCGCGGCGCGTACTCCAGCGGCAGCCCGCAGATGGCGGGCTCGAACTCCGCGCGCTTCGAGTGATCGCGGAAGAAGGGCAGGTGCGCGGTCAGGCCGGACGCGTGGGCCAGCAGGTCGCGCACGGTCACCGTCTCGCGATCCGTCCCGCGCCAGGCCGCGAGCGCGGCGGCGACGGGCAGATCGAGCGGCGTCAGGCCGGCATCGACCTGGCGCATGGCCAGCGTCGTCGTCGCGACGACCTTGGTGAGCGAAGCCAGGTCGAAGACGGTCTCCGGCGTCGCCGGCGGGCTGTCGGCCTCGAACGTGAGCCGGCCCGCCGCGTGCCGCCACCGAGGTCCCGTCCGGTTGCCCACCTCCGCCACCGCGGCGGGGCAGGCGCCTGCCCGGACGGCGTCGTCCAGTACCCGCGCCGCGGCGGCGAAGCCGTTCATTCCGCATCTCCGGGGCTTGCCGCCTGCCGGATACGGTCCGCGGCGTACCCCACGCCGATCGTGGCGGCCGAACCGACGAGCACGTACCACTGCCAGGACAGGTCGCTCAGCAGGCTCACGGACACGATCGTGATCAGACCGCCGGCGAGCCCCGCAAGCCCGACCCCGGAGGTGGGCCTGGCAATCAGCACGCTGAGCAGGAACACGCCGAGCATCAGGCCGCCGCTGAAGAACTGCACGGCGAGCACATCGTCGATGACCCGCTGCGACACGCCCATGGCGGCGACCGCGACGCATGCCTGCACCGCCGCCCAGGCGCCGGTCGCCCAGCGGGACGCGCGAAGCGCCCGCGCCTCGGATCGCGCTCCGGCCGCGCCCTGCAGGTAGAAGTCGCCTATGGTCGACGCGGCCGAGGAGTTCAGCGACGACGACAGGGTCGACATCGCGGCCGCGACCACCGCCGCCAGAACGAGTCCCCGGAGTCCCGTCGGCAGGTGGGTCATCAGGAAGAGCGGGAAGACGCGGTCGGCCTGCACGGCGCCCTGCGCGACGATCGGGGCGAGCGCCGGCGACTCGCCGGCCGCGTAGAACGACCACAGCAGGACCCCGATGCCCAGAAACAGGGCGAACTGGAAGAACACGAAGACCCCGCTCGCGACGAGCGCCAGGCGTGCGTCGGCAAGGGACCGGCTGCACAGGTAGCGTTGCACGAACATCTGGTCCGTTCCGTGCGTGGACGCCGTGAAGACCGCACCGCCGAACACGCCGGACCAGAACGTGTAGTCCCGCCGCAGATCCCATGCGAAATCGAACATGACCAGCTTGCCGGCCTCCTCGGCCGCCGCCGCCGCCTCTCGCACCCCTCCCGGCAGCCCGGCGAGCAGCATTGCGGCGGCGACCAGCGCGCCGGACAGGTAGATGGCGAGCTGGACGACGTCCATCCAGACCACCGCGGTCATGCCGCCGACCCACGTGTAGGCGAGCGTGGCCGCGGCAATGACCCCGATGGCGAAGATCACCACCGGCGTCTGGGGCAGGCCCGAGAGTCCGACCGCGTCGGTGACGGTCGTGAGCATGGCGGCCAGTACCAGCGCGGTGGCGAACAGGCGCAGTCCGTCCGCCACGTTGCGCGTCAGGAGGAAGACCACCGCCGCCCCGCGGCCGAATGCCTGCCCGACCCGTTCGCTGAGCAACTGGTACGCGGAGAGCAGGTCGCGGCTGAAGTAGGCCGGCAGCAGGACGAAGGCGACGAGCACGCGCCCGGCGAGATAGCCGAGGGCGAGCTGGAGGAACGTCAGGTTGCTCCCGAACGCGTAGGCCGGGACGCTGATCACCGTTACCGTGCTCGTCTCCGTCGCGACGATGGAGCCTGCGACCGCCCACCACGGCATGCGCCGTCCGGTCAGGTAGTAGTCGCGCAGGGTCGTTCGACCGCGGGCGAGCCGGCGTCCACCCCATATCGCCAGGAACAGGTACGCCGCGACGACCGCCAGGTCGAACGGCATCTCCTACCGTGGGTCGATCGTCCTGCGCAACCGCCCGTCGCTCTCTTCGCCGATGGCGGCCCGCACCGAATCGTTCGCCTGCTTGAGGCGCGCCAGCGACTCGGAGTAGCCGACCCGGGCGTGGGCCATGACGATGGCCGCCTTCACGTTCCAATGCGCCCGATCCAGGAGCTCTCCCGCTTCCTCGTGGTCGAGTCCGGTGACGGTCGTGATGATGCGCCGCGCCCGGTCGCGCGCCTTCTCGGAGCCGGCGTCCACGTCCACCATGAGGTTGCCGTAGGTCTTGCCGAGGTGCACCATCGCCACCGTCGTGAGCATGTTGAGCACCATCTTCGTCGCAGTGCCGGCCTTCAGCCGGGTCGAGCCGGCGATGACCTCCGGTCCGACGGCAGGGGAGATGACGATGTCGACGAAGGTCTGCAGCTCCGTGCCCGGCCAGCAGGTGACGAAGACGATCTTGACGCCGTTTCGGCGCGCGCGGGTCAGCGCACCCCGGACGAACTGGGTCATCCCGCTCGCCGAGATGCCGACGAGCGCGTCCCGGCGCGTCGGGTGCAGGCGGGCGACGGCCCGTGCGCCTTCCTCGAAATTGTCCTCCACCCCGGCCTGCGACCGGAAGAACGCGGCCCGGCCGCCGGCCATGATCGCCTGGACGAGATGCGCCGGGGCGCCGAACGTCGGTCCCATCTCGGCTGCTTCGAGGACGCCGAGCCGGCCGCTCGTCCCCGCGCCGACGAAGATCAGGCGCCCTCCCTTGTGGAGCGAGGCCGTGATGAGGTCCGAGGCGGTTGCGATGCGTGCCTTTTCGCGGGCCACCGCGGTCAGGATCTTGCGGTCCTCGCGCAGCATCAGGTCGATCATGTCCTCCGTGGACGCCTGATCCAGCGCCAGGCTGGCGGGGTTGATGGCTTCGGTCGGAAGGTCCTTCCACTTCGAGGACATGCGGGGACTCACCTGCCGTCGCGATCCGCCGCCGCGGCGCCGGGTCGGGCGCCGCGGCGGTTGACGCTCTCCGGAAGGACGGAGTATAAAGATCGATTGTCTCGTGACCAACGGGCCGTCATGTGGAAACCTAACGCCGCGCCGACCGGTCGTCCATTCACGATGTCCATGCGGACCGCGGCCATGAGGGCGGATACCGCGAGCGGATGACGCAGCCGGCACATTGTAGTGATCCCGGGGCCATCATCCGCAAGCAGGGTGATGGCCTTTTTTCTGAACGGCAGGATCTCGTGCTCAGAATCGCCCTGGTCGGATTCGGGACGGTCGGGCAGTCGGTGGCGCGCATTCTGTGGAAGGGCGAGCAGCGCCCGTTGATCCTGGCGCACATCTGCAACCGTCGCGTCGAACGCAAGATCGTCGACTGGGCGCCGGACGCGGTGGCCTGGACCTCCGACTTCGGCGACGTGCTGCGGTCCGACGCGGACGTCGTCGTCGAGCTCATCGGCGGCCTCGAGCCGGCGGGCGACTGGATCCGACAGGCGCTGGAGGCCGGCAAGTCGGTCGTCACCGCCAACAAGCAGGTCATGGCCCACGTCGGAGCCGATCTTATGCGGATGGCGGCGGAGCGGCAGCGGCACCTGCTGTTCGAAGCGGCCGTGGCGGGTGGCATTCCCATCATCCGGGCCGTACGGGAAGGTCTGGCCGGCGACCGGCTGCGACGGGTGCTGGGCGTGCTCAACGGCACCTGCAACTACATGCTGACGCGCATGGAGGCGGGGCAGGTCTCGTTCGACGATGCGCTGCGGGAGGCGCAGGAGCAGGGGTACGCCGAGGCGGATCCGACCGCGGACGTCGACGGCGGCGACGCGCAAGCGAAGCTGGCGATTCTCTCCGCGGTGGGCCTCGGGCGGCAGGTGGCGGCCGGGGCGATTCCGTTGCGCTCCATACGCCCGGTCGAGCCGGTGGACTTCAACTACGCGCGGCGGCTCGGTTGCACGATTCGCCAGGTGTCGCGGGCCGAGGCGTCGCCGGGAGCCGGAGGAGACGTCACCGCCTCGGTGCAGCCGATGCTCGTACCGCTGACGTCGCCGCTCGCGCGCGCCGAGGGAAGCCAGAACGTGGTGGTGGTAGAAGGGGCGCACGGCGGCGAGACCGCGTTTCGCGGGTTCGGCGCGGGCGGTGATCCGACCGCGGTGGCGATTGTCTCCGACCTCGAGGCCATTGCCCGGGCGGGGGTCGCCGCGCCCCGTTCCTGGCGACCGGCGGCGGCGGCGCGGGTCGAGCCCGATTTCGAGGCGCCGCAGTACCTGCGCTTCGTCATCGTGGACCGGCCCGGTATCATTGCCTCACTTGCCAGCGTGTTCTGGCGGCACGGACTCAACATCGATTCGGTACTGCAGGAGCCGAACTGGCCGAAGTCGGCACTGCCCTTCGTCGTGACCCTCGAGCCGTGCAGCTCCCGAGCCGTACAGGCCGCGCTGACCGAGATCGGGGCGTTCGACTTCCATGCGCGGGCGCCGGTCTGGATGCCGATTCTGCCACGCGGAGAACGC
>WTGR01000468.1 GCA_011523485.1 Acidobacteriota bacterium | reverse complement strand
CGTCAGGCTGCTGCTGACCGCGTAGGCCAGCCCCCGCTTCTCGCGGATGTTCTGGAACAGGCGCGAGCTCATCGAGCCGCCCAGCACCGTGTTGAGCACGTAGGTGGCGTAGCGGTCCGCGTGGCTCTGGGGATAGCCGCGGGTGCCGAGGCACAGGTGCGCCTGCTCGAGATCCTTGTCGCGCAGCTCGACGCGGGCGGCGACCGACGGCTCGCTGTTGGAGAGCGGCGCGGCGCCGGGAGACAACGTCGCGAACGCCTCGCCGATCAGCTCGCGGACGGCCGGCGTGTCGATGCTCCCGGCAGCCGCAACGATCAGGTTGCCCGCGGTGTACGCGCCCGTGAAGTACTCGCGGAGCGCCGGGGCGTCTATCGCGGCGACCGACTCGGCGGTCCCGAGTATCGGGCGCCCGAGCGGATGGTCCGGCCAGAAGTTCGCCGTGAACACCTCGTGCACGAGGTCGTCCGGCGTGTCCTCGACCATCTTGATCTCTTCGAGGACGACGCCCTGCTCGCGCCGGATCTCGTCGCCCTCGAACGCCGGGTTCAGCAGCAGATCGCTCAGCAGATCGACGGCGCGCGGGAGATGCTCGTCGAGCACCTTCACGTAGTAGCCGGCGTACTCCTTCGCCGTGAACGCGTCGAGCTGCCCGCCGATGGAGTCGATCTCCTGGGCGATCGCCTCCGCCGTGCGCGAGGCGGTCCCCTTGAAGAGCATGTGCTCGACGAAATGGGCGATCCCCGCGCGGCCCGCGCCCTCGTGCCGCGAGCCCCGGGTCAGCCAGGCGCCGAGGCTGACCGAGCGGACCGCGGGCATGGGTTCGGTGAGCAGACAGAGGCCGCTGTCGAAATCGTGACGCTCGATCATCTCGGAGGGCATCCGCCCCGCAGGGGCCGCCGGAGGAGCTCTGTGACTACGCAAACGCTTGCAAAGAATAAGGTTAAGCGCACCAGCAAGCATGTATCGTACCACACGTCGCCGAATCGCAGCAACCGGCGCCCCCACCGGCCGGACCGGCGTCGTGTGCGCCCGCGCCATTCCCCCGCTCCCCCGCGCGGAACGCCCAACCGGCTCCCGTCGCCTCCACCGCCGCCGGCCCCGTGGTAGCATGCGGCCCGCCCGTCCGCCGGGACACGCTGCCCATGTCCGCGCCACAGGTCCTCACCGAGCTCGAGCCCGACGCGCTCGCCGAGACGCTGGCCGGCCTCGGGGCGAAGCCGTTCCACGCCCGGCAGATCTACGGCTGGATCTACCGGCGCGGCGTGGCCGACTTCGCCCGCATGACCGACCTGTCGCGGGACCTGCGCGCGCAGCTCGAGCGCACGTTCGCCATCCCGACGCCGGCGGTGACCACGCGCAGCAAGTCGGCCGACGGCACCGTCAAGTACCTGCTGCGGCTCGGCGACGGCCGCGAGGTGGAGTCGGTGTTCATCCCCGACACCCCGGCCATGACCTTCTGCGTGTCGACGCAGGCCGGCTGCGCCATGCGCTGCGGCTTCTGCCTGACCGGACGGATGGGCCTGCTGCGGAACCTGACCGCGGGCGAGATCGCCGCCCAGGTGCGGGTGATGGCGCACGACCTCGATCTCGCCAGCCGGCACTTCAACATCGTGCTGATGGGCATGGGCGAGCCGCTGCACAACTACGACGAGACGATGAAGGCGCTGCGGATCCTGGCCGCCGAGTGCGGGCTCGCGGTGGGTCCGCGCCGCGTGACCCTCTCGACGGTCGGCGTGCTGCCGGCGCTCGAGCGGCTGGCGAAAGAGCCGCTGATGCCCAACCTGGCCGTCTCGCTGCACGCCACCACCGAGGAGCTGCGCGACCGCCTCGTGCCGGTGAGCCGGAAGTACGGCCTGGCCGACCTCATCGCCGCCTGCCGCCGGTTTCCGCTGGCGCGGCGCGACCGGATCACCTTCGAGTACGTCCTGCTGCGCGACGTCAACGACGGCGTCGCCGACGCCCGGCGGCTGGCGAACCTGCTGCGCGGCATCCGATCGAAGGTCAACGTGATCCCGCTCAACGAGGCGCCCGGCATCCCGTACCGCCGCCCGTCCGACGCGCAGGTGGACCGCTTCGCACGCACGCTGGCCGAGCGGCACGTGACCGTGTCGGTGCGCAAGAGCCGCGGGCGCGACATCCGCGCCGCCTGCGGGCAGCTCATCGTCGAGGGGGCGCGGGCGGCGCCGGGGCAGCGGGCGGCGGCTCTGCTGAACGCGTCGTTGAACGCGAGTCCGTAGAGGCGTAACATGAAAGTCGTGGAGTCGAATGGAAACAGGACGGTCCAGATCCTCACGCTGCTTCTCTCGCTGGTGGCGGCGACCGCCGGACTCTGGAATGGATGGCAGATCGCCCGGCTGACAGGACAAGTCGAAGCACTACGGGAAGTGCTCGTTGCGCATGTAACGCCCCCCGGCCTCCACTCGGACTAAGCGCTGGCGCCGCGAGAGACTCCCAACGCGACCTCTGGTCGCGCCGTGACAATCTCGCCGGCCAGCGTCTCGCCGGCAGCCGTGATCCGCACCCGCACGCGTTCGTTCTCGGGCCCGTCCTCGGGCACCCGGACGCGCAGGTAGTTGTCGGTCAGCACCACCGTGCCGCCGGCCTGCGCGAGCGTCAGCCCCGGACGAACGCTCCCGATCTGCGCCGCACGGAACCGCTCCGCCAACGCGGCGCCGACCTCGCGCACGGCTCGCGCCCGCTCGCGGATGCATCGCCCGTCCACCTTGCCGGACATCCCGGACGCCTCGGTGCCGGGACGATCCGAGTAGGGAAAGACGTGCAGGTACGTCAGCGGGCTCTCTTCGAGAAAGCCGAGGGTCGCCGCGGCATCGGTGTCCGTCTCGCCCGGGAAACCGACGACCACATCGGACCCGATCGCGGCGTGCGGCAGGCGCCGGCGGATGCTCGTCACCACCGACCGGTATCGCGCCGCCGTGTACGGCCGCCGCATCCGCTCGAGGACCGCGTCGCTGGCGTGCTGAAGCGGGAGATGAAAGTGCGGCGCGAACCGCGGGCTGCCCGTCACGAGCTCGACGACTGCCGGGGTGCAGTCCATCGGCTCCAGCGAGCTCATCCGCACCAGGAAGTCGGCCGGATGCGCGGCGAGCGCCCGCAACAGTGCGACCAGCGACGACGGCGGGGTCAGGTCGCGCCCGTAGGAGCCGAGGTGGACGCCGGTGAGCTGCAGCTCCCGATATCCCGCCGCGACGGCCTCGTCCACCTCGTCCAGCACCCGCGGCAACGCGACGCTGCGGCCACGCCCCCGCGTCGACGGGATGATGCAGTACGCGCAGGCTTCGTCGCAGCCGGTCTGCACCCGCAGGGTATAGGCGGTCCGGCCCCGCTCCCCCGGCCGGATCGGAGCCCCGCACGCGCCGTCCCCGCCAGCGAACCGCTCGGCGGTGGTCGGCTCGACGGTGTCGAGGATGCGTTCGACCAGCGCCTCCTTCTCGACGTTCGGCACCACCGCGACCACGCCGGGCAGGGCGGCCACCTCCGCGGCGGCCCGCGACGCGTAGCAGCCGGTGGCCACGATCCGGGCGCCCGCGTTCGTCCGCGCGATGCGCCGGATCGCCTGCCGCGTCCCCTGGTCGGCGCTCGCGGTGACCGAGCAACTGTTGACGACGACCACGTCGGCCGCCTCCACCGGCGCCGCGGAACCGCCGCCGGCGCGCAGCCCGCGCTCGATCGCGAACGAGTCGGCCTGGTTGACGCGGCAGCCGAACGTGACGACGGCGAACTTCATCGGGGGGCAGTATATGTGACATCGGTCATGTCGCCCGCGTCCCGAGCCGTGCTACAAACGGCGCACCTTGGACATGTCAGAGCCGACACGGCAGTGGTCCGGCCACGGCGTCTTCGCGTCGCACGCCATGCAGCGCGTGCTGAGAATCGCGACGGAGGCCGCGCCGAGCGGTATTCCCGTGCTGATCACGGGAGAATCGGGAACCGGCAAGGAGGTGCTCGCGCGTATCATTCACGACCGTTCCGGCCGCCCGCGCGAGCGGTTCATACCCTACAACTGCACCGGCACCACGCGCGACATCGTGGACTCGCAACTCTTCGGCCACCGTCGCGGGGCGTTCACGGGCGCCAGCGAGAACGCGCCCGGGGTCATTCGGAGCGCCGACGGCGGCACGGTGCTCCTCGACGAGATCGGAGAGCTCGATGCGCGCATCCAGCCCAAGCTGCTGCGGATGATCGAGAATCAGGAAGTCCAGCCTGTCGGCCAGCCTCGACCCTCGAAGGTCGACGTGCGCTTCCTGGCCGCCACGAACGCAGACATCGACCAGATGGTCCGGGACAAGCGGTTCCGCGAGGATCTGTTCTATCGTCTCAACATCATCTGGATCCACATCCCTCCCCTGCGTGACCATCGCGAGGACATCGTGCCGCTGGCGACGCACTTCCTGCACCGGTACGCCGGCGAACAGAACAAGAGGGAGATCCGCATGTCGGGCGCCGCGATGGGGCAGTTGATCGAGCGCGACTGGCCGGGCAACGTACGGCAGCTCGCCAACGAGATACGGCGGCTGGTGGCGTTCGCGAAGGACGGGACGGTCATCACGCCGGATGATCTCGCTCGATCCACCGCCTCTTCGGGTCCGCCGCGGTCGCAGAACGTCGCCGGCGCCCGCAGCTCACGAGACACGGTCACCATCTCCGCGGACCAACCGTTGCCGGCCGCCATAGCGGAAGTGGAGCGCGCGCTGATCATCCGGGCGCTGCTGGCCGTGGACGGCCGCCGCAGCGCCGCGGCCGGACGCCTCGGCGTCTCGCGCAAGGGGCTGCTGCTGAAGCGGCGCCGGCTGAACATCGACGCGCTCCTGGCCAGCGAGTGAACCGTCAGGACCCGATGACCATGCTCGACACCGCCTCCGCATCGCCCGTCGAACCCTCGCTCGCCCAGGCCCTCGTCCCCGTCGTCCTGCTCATCGCTCTGCTCGGCGCGGCGGTGTACCTGTTCGGCGACGAGTCCTCGTTCGGCCCCAACCAGATCGCCCTGGTGCTCGGCACCGCCGTCGCCGGACTGGTCGGCCTGGCCAACGGCCAATCGTGGGCGGAGATCGAGGGCGCCATCAAGCGCGGCATCGCCACCTCGATGGGCGCCGTCCTGATCCTGCTCGTCGTGGGGTCGGTCATCGGCACCTGGATCCTGGCCGGCATCGTGCCGACGATGATCCACTACGGCCTGTCGCTGCTCGCTCCCTCCATCTTCTACGCCGCCGCGTGCGCCATCTGCGCCGTCGTCGCGCTGGCCACCGGCAGCTCCTGGACCACCGCCGGCACCGTCGGCCTGGCCCTGATCGGCACCGCCGCCGCCTACGATCTGCACCCGGGAATCGCGGCCGGCGCGATCATCTCGGGCGCCTACTTCGGCGACAAGATGTCGCCGCTCTCCGACACCACCAACCTCGCCCCGGCGGTGGCCGGCTCGGAGCTGTTCACCCACATCCGCCACATGGTGTGGACCACCGCCCCCAGCTTCGGCCTGGCCCTGATCCTGTTCGCCGCCATCGGCCTCGCCACACCGGCGCCGGAGGGCGCGGGCGACCTCGACGCGGTGCTGGCCGCGCTCGAGCGCAGCTTCGCCATCGGCCCGCACCTGCTGATCCCGCTCGTGCTGGTGCTGACCCTGGTGGTGCGCCGCATGCCGGCCTTCCCGGCGCTGCTGATCGGCGCGCTGGTCGGGGGGCTGTTCGCCGTCGCCTTCCAGCCCGAGGCCGTGCTGCGCTTCGTCGGCGAGCCGGAGCTGACGCGTCCGGTGGCCCTGGTCAAGGGCGTGTGGCAGGCGCTGCACGGCGGCTACGTGCTGGAGTCCGGCAACCCCGCCCTCGACGAGTTGCTCTCGCGCGGCGGCATGGCGAGCATGCTGCAGACCGTCTGGCTGATCATGAC
>WTGR01000055.1 GCA_011523485.1 Acidobacteriota bacterium | reverse complement strand
ACACCGGCGATGCCGACTTCGCTACCGCCGAGTACACGACCGACGCCGATTTCTGTGTTGCACCAGCAGAACTGCACGGCATGCCGCTACCGACCGAGATTACTGGTAGTGCCCTGGGTTCCACGCAGGCGGCATCGCGAGTGACCTCGGCTGTCACACACATTGGCGAAACTGAGTGTATGCATCGCCCGGTTCCAGGAGCGCGGCTACTGCACCGGAGCCAAGTACCAGCGACTGGTTCAAGTCCTGGGAGAACTCTGCGGCACTGCAACGACGTGCAGGAACGGCGGGACGCTCGGTGGACCTCGGAAACGCGGATCGTCTGCCAACACCGGCGCAGATCACTGTCTCCGGTACGGGTCCACGATCAGCACGAACAGGTGGGAATCGCGTACGTCGACGTGGCCGCCGCGCGGTGCGGGCTGCAGAACGAAGCCGATGGCTGACATACGCGCTTCGGTCGCTGAGTTCGGGGCTGATCCGTCGGCGTTGCGCGCGCTTGACGACGAGTGCCCGGAGCTTCTTCCTTATGCGACATTGCTGACGGCGCGCCGCGACCGTAACGCCACCCTGGGCATCGTGGAGGCCGTGTACGAATGGCAGGGCGCGCCACTGGTGTTCTTGGTCGATGCGGATTCGGTGGAGGACGAGGATCAGCTGCAACTGATACGACGTCTGCTCGCGATGCGCGGGGACGCGCCCTATCTTGGCGTGGTCGCGCCGGGCCATCTACGTGTCTATCGCATCGCCCTCGACAGGAAGTCCTTGCGGCGGGCTCGGATTGGCTCGGAAGACTGGGGAGATACCAGGTCTACGTTCGCGCGGCTGGGTAACGTACGGCCCCAGGCCGCAATCACGAACCGAGGCTGGATTTCCAATGTCGTCCTGAACCTGCTGAGCGGCTCGACGACCAGGCTCATCGACGAGTTCAAGGTCTCCCACGAGGACGCCATCTCCCTTGTCGGCCGCGCACTCTTCACGCGATTCCTGGCGGATCGGAGTCTGCTGCCGGAGGGCATGTCGGAACCGGAGACGGCGGCGAGCCTTTTCGACAGGCGCGAGATGGCGGAAGAGACATCCGAGTGGCTCGACGCGACGTTCAACGGCGACCTGCTGCCCCTGCCTGCGGGCATATTCGACGTTCTGCCGGCAGGGGTTTACGGCGTCCTGGGAGACGTGCTCAGACGCGCGCCGGACGGCCAGTTGTTTCTCGGCTGGGAGGAGAAGTGGGGCAACCTGGACTTCGCGCACATCCCCGTCGGTGTCCTGAGTCAGGCGTACGAGCTCTACCTGAGGGAGCACGCGCCGACCAAGCAGAAGCGCGAAGGCGGCTACTTCACCCCTCGACCGATCGCTGACCTGATGGTCCGAGCCTCGTTCCGCGCGCTCGAACGACGGGATACCGGCGGGTCGGTCAGGGTTCTCGATCCGGCCGTCGGCGGAGGCATCTTCTTGCTGACGGCCTTCCGGGAGCTGGTCGCGGAACGCTGGCGAGCCGATGGAAGGCGGCCGGATACCCGCGTGCTCAGGCGGATCCTCTACGAGCAGATGGTCGGCTTCGACATCAACGAAGCCGCACTCCGGTTCGCAGCGCTCGGCCTGTATCTCCTGTCCATCGAGCTCGACCCGAACCCGAGACCCGTCGACAAGCTGCGTTTCGAAAGACTCCGTGGGACGGTGCTGCACCAAGTCAAGGGCGACGACGAAGAGGAAGGGTCGGCGCTGGGTAGCCTGGGATCCCGCGTCGGGGAAGAGCACCAGGGGCGATACGACCTCGTGATCGGGAATCCCCCCTGGCCAAGCGGGACGAAGTTGCCGGAGTGGAACCGCGTCTGTGAAACGGTCGCCCGCATCGCGGCAGACAGGAGAATCGCAAATGCGGAGCCTCCTTTGCCGAACGAAGTGCTCGATCTCCCCTTCGTGTGGAGGGCGATGGAATGGGCGAAGCCGGACGGCCAGATCGCGTTCGCGCTGCACGCGCGCCTGCTCTTTCAGCAGGGCGACGGGATGCCGATCGCGCGCCAGGCTCTGTTCGAGGCGCTGAACGTCACATCGGTCGTCAATGGCGTGGAACTGAGGCAGACGAAGGTGTGGCCCGGAATCTCGGCGCCTTTCTGCATTCTGTTCGCGACGAACCGAACCCCCGGCGTCGAGGCCGGTTTTCGGTTCATCAGTCCGCGGGTCGAGGACTCGCTCAACAGCGCCGGAGGTTTGCGTATCGACGCGGTGAATGCGGACGTCGTGCCGTCCCGGCAACTAGTGGACACGCCCGAGATCTTGAAGATCCTGTTCCGGGGATCGAAGGCGGACTTCGGAATCCTCCAACGGATTCGCGCCGACGAGCATCCCACATTGTACGACTTCTGGAGGGAGAAGATTGGTGTTGCGGACCGAAGTCGCTTGCGGGGGAGTGGGAACGGCTACCAAACGCTCAGGCCGAGCAGCCGGGTCCGTCGGCGGGGAGACGGCCGGCGTGGCGTGGATGCGAGCTATCTGCACGGCCTGCCCGAGATTACGGCGGAATCGTTCACCGGAATCATCGTTGACACCTCGAATCTCGACCTCTTCTCGCGTGAGCGAATCCACGATCCGCGATCTCGCGACCTGTTCGTTGGGCCCCAGGTCATTGTTCACAAGTCGCCACCGGCCGCTACAGGTCGAATAGGCGTAGTGGTATCCGACGAAGGAGCCATCTTCAACCAAACGTTCTACGGATATAGTCCCGGGGCGCATCCGGATGCAGCGCTATTCGTTCGGTATCTTGCACTCGTTCTTGGAAGCACATTCCTGGTTTGGTTCGCACTGGTGACAAGCGGCGAATTCGGCTTCGAACGAGAAGCCATCGAGAAGGCAACGCTGGACCACATTCCGCTCCCTGCCTTCGACAAGCTCGGGGCTTCCCGGCGCCGTGAAGTCGCGATGCTAATCGACGGCCTGCAATCGGGAGCAGTGACCTGGGAAGAGGTGGACGCGTGGGTCAACGACCTGTACGGATTGGGAAAACGCGACCTGCAGGTCATTCTCGATACGTTGGAGTTCAGCCTGCCGTTCGCCGAAAACAAGCGGAACGCACAAGCGCTACCGAGTTCAGCCGAGCGGGAACGGTTCCGTGCGGTCCTTCGAGATGAACTGCTGCCATGGTGCCATCGGTTCGGGTCGACGCTGGCCGTGGACGAGATTCCACCGCTGGCCATGTCGCCATGGCAAGCGCTCTCTGTACGGGCAGTGCGCCGCGAACCGACTGGGACGGTTCCGGCTAGGGAATGGGTAGGGCTGCTTAGCGCCGCCGACGAGGCGGCGGCATCCGAGATCCTCGTCGATAACGGATCGGACGGCCTTCTGATTGCGCGGCTTGCGCAGAGGCGCTATTGGAGCGAGACCCAGGCGCGGCTCCTTGCACAGCGGATAGCATGGTCCCACGTTGGGGCGCTGAAAGGTCATGCCACCGCATGACAGGTTCGGCAACTCGACCTCGATACGACCAAGTCGCGGAGCTGACCCGTGGCCTTCGGCTTCCGCTGGCGGCGATCGCGCACGTTCATCTCGAAATACTGGCGGAACGTCTGCAGCGGGCGTTCGACGACGTGCGCGTAGACTACCCGCATACGGTGGCCACGGGCGAAGAGCCGGAGGTGACGACGTTGATGCAGGCGCGGCTGAACAGGATGATCCACGAGGACCCTCTATGGGGGCAGCTTGTCCTTTCGGTCGGGAGGGGAGCGGAAAGCATCAGTTTCGACGGGTCCCGCCTCGAAAACCGTCCAGACCTCTCAATTGTTCTGTCAGCAGCCGAGCAGCGCTTTCCGTTGGTCGCGGAAGCGAAAATTCTCGACGCCACGGCGTCGAAGACGACAAGGCGGTATTGTGAGAACGGGATTCGCCGCTTCGTGGAAGGCGAGTACGCGTGGGGCAACCGCGAAGCGTTCATGATCGGCTACGTGCGGGATGGCTCGTCGATCGCTACGACGCTCAAGGACTATCTGTCGAAAGCCATGGGACTGCACCCTGATCGTTACCTGGTGGAGGCGCTCCCCGTTCCTGTCGAGTCCGACCCTTCCGACTTGGCCTATACGCAGCATGGCCGGGACTTCGTGTATGGCAGCCAGCGACCGCCAAACAGCCCCGGTCCGATTTCGGTCTGGCATTTGTGGCTGACGTAGGCGGCGGAGCCCAGGCATTGGTCGGTGCCTGTCGGTGCCGCCTACCACTCTCCTCAGCCGACTCACGCGGAGACGGTGCTGATGGGCAGCGACTCCAGGCCGCGCAGCACGATGCCTCGGCGAAATCTGGGCCGGTCCGTGAGCAGCCGCAGCGACGAGTAGCGCTCCAGGAGCATCTCCAGGGCGATGCGTCCTTCCAGGCGGGCCAGGGGTGCGCCGATGCAGTGGTGGACGCCGCGGCCGAACGAGAGGTTGCTGCCCTTGGCGCGCTCGACGTCGAGCCGCTCCGGATCGTCGAACACCTCCGGGTCGCGGTTGGCGGCCCCTATGGCTAGGACGGCGCCGTCGCCGCGCCGCAGCTTGGCGCCGTGTATGTCGCAGTCCTCCAGCACGCCGCGGACATCGAGCTGCACCGGTGTGTCGAAACGCAGCAACTCCTCCACCGCCGCGGGTATCCGGCTCGGGTCTTCCCGCAGGAGTTCAAGTTGCTCCGGATGCTTCAGCAGCGCGAGCATCCCGTTGCCGATCAGGTTCGTGGTGGTCTCGTTGCCGGCAATCAGTAGCAGACGCAGCATCAGCAACATCTCGCGCTCGGTAAGGGAGTCTCCCTTCTCCTCCGCCTGGGCAAGGGCGCTGACGATGTCGTCTCTGGGCTCGCGGCGCCGGGCCTGGATGATGGGCATGAAGTAGGCGTCCAGCGACTCGCCGGCGGCCGCGGCCCGCTCTCTTTCGTGGGCGGTGATCGTCGGTTCGAGCAGTCGCGCGCGCGCATCCGACCACCGCTTGAAGCGGTCCCGGTCTTCCGGCGGCACGCCCAGCATCTCGGCGATCACGATCACCGGCAGGGGATTGGCCACCGCGGTCATCAGGTCGAATCCCGCCGGGTCCTCCACGTCGTCGAGCAACTCCCCCATGATCGTCCGGATATGGGGTTCCAGGGCAGCCACCGCCCGCGGCGTGAACGCCTGGTTGACCAGCGCACGCAGGCGGGTATGTTCCGGCGGGTCGAAGAACAGCATGGTCCAGTCCGCCCGCGGCGGCGCGAAGTCTTGCCGACGCTTCGACACCCTGCGGTTGCTGGGCATGTTCGAGAACCGCTTGTAGTCGCGAAGGATGGCCTCCACGTCGGCGTAGCGGGTGAACACCCAGGCTTCCAGCAGCCGGCTGCGGTGCACCGGGGAGCGGGCACGCAGCCGCGCGTAGATGGGATACGGATCCTGGATCGCCCGGGCGGACAGCGGGTTGTAGACGACCCCGCTGCGCCAGTACTCCGGCAACGCCACGGCGCCGGCAACCAGCGATTGCACCGTCGACCGCAGGTCGGCCGGCATCATCGCGCCCCGGCAAGGCAATCCAAGCTGCGTTTCCGATGCGACGCTCGCCGAGGCGGAAGATTGGCTGCGCCGCGGTGGATGACTCCCGACACGGGCATGGTTGTCGTGCGGCTCCTCCGTCCGTCAGTACGCCAACGCGTAGCAGTCGCGCCGCGGGTCGCCGGCGGCCATCCGGTTGCCGGTCGCCGGATCGATGAGCACCGCGGTTGCGCAGCCGGACATGCCGAACGGCCGGACCTCGTTCACGTGATGCCCGCGGCGCCGCAACTCGTTCGCCACCTCGGACGAGATACGCGATTCGAGATCCATCCGGTTGAAGCCGGCGGCATGCGGCCAGAAAGACCCGTGCAGGTGCTGCGTCCGCACGCGCGGCCACGCGATCGCGTCGTGCAGATTGGGGTACCAGTCGTCCCAGA
>WTGR01000235.1 GCA_011523485.1 Acidobacteriota bacterium | reverse complement strand
CCTGCTCGGACGAGGACGAGAGTTGCGAGCAGTACGCCAAGTGCAACGTGCGCGATCCGCTCTGGCGGCTCAAGGATCGCATCGTGCAATCGCTGGCTTCCTTCACCGTCGACGAGCTGGTCAGCGACGAGCCGCCCGCGCCGCTGCCGCTCACCGTGGTGCGGAGGCCCGCCGAGTCGACCTTCTCCGTTCCTGCCGCTGCCGATTGACAGCCTGCCCCCCTCCCGTGCGGCGCGCTCCGGCGTCGTGGGTTTCCGGAAGGCCGAGGGGAACGCGCCATGCCCGATTTGCCCGTCTACCTGGATCACCATGCGACCACGCCTGTCGATCCCCGTGTGGTCGAGGCGATGCTGCCGTACTTCGCCGAGCGCTTCGGCAACGCGTCGAGCCGCCACCACGCGTTCGGGTGGACCGCCCGCGACGCGGTGGCGGCGGCGCGCCGGCAGGCCGCCGAGCTGATCGGCGCCGACCCGCGGGAGATCTGCTTCACGAGCGGGGCGACCGAGTCCGACAACCTCGCGGTGCGGGGCGTGGTGGCGGCGGACCCGCGCCGGCCGCTGCACGTGGTGACGATGACGACCGAGCACCACGCGGTGCTCGATCCGTGCCGGCGGCTCGAGCGCGAGGGAGTCGAAGTGACGCGCGTGCCCCCGGGGCCGGACGGCCTCTGCGACGTGGCCGACGTCGAGCGCGCGCTGCGGCCCCACACCCGGCTGGTGTCGGTGATGGCGGCCAACAACGAGATCGGGGTCATCCAGCCGGTGGCGCGGATTGCGGAGCTGACGCGGCCGCGCGGCATCGTGCTGCACACCGACGCGGCGCAGGCGGTCGGCAAGGTGCCGGTCGACGTCGAGGCGCTGGGGGTCGATCTGCTCTCGTTCACGGCCCACAAGATGTGCGGCCCGAAAGGCATCGGCGCGCTGTACGTCCGGCGCCGCCGCCCGCGGCTCTCCATCGACCCGCTGGTCGACGGCGGGGGACACGAGCAGGGTCTTCGGTCCGGCACCCTCAACGTGCCGGGCATCGTCGGCTTCGGCGCCGCGGCCGCGATCTGCCAGGCCGATCTGGAGGAGGAGGGCGCCCGCGTGGGGCGTCTGCGCGACCGCCTTCTCGCGGGGCTGCGCGAGCGGCTGAACGGGGTGCGCGTCAACGGATCGCTGGCCGCGCGCCTGCCGCACAACCTCAACGTCAGCTTCGACGGGATCGAGGGCGAGTCGCTGCTCGTGGGGCTCGACGACGTCGCCGTGTCCTCGGGAGCGGCCTGCACGTCCGTGAACCCGGAGCCTTCGCACGTGTTGCACGCCATCGGGGTCAGCGACGAACTCGCGCGCGCCTCCATCCGCTTCGGCCTCGGGCGCACGACGACGCGGGAGGACGTCGACTACGCGGTCGACAAGGTGGCCGGCCTCGTCGCCCGCCTGCGGGAGTTGTCGCCGCACGCCCGCTGACGCCGCCGGGCGCCCGAGACCGCCTGCCGCGCTGACGCGGCCGCGGGCAATCGGGTACACTGGAACGCCCGACGATGATTGAGGTAACTGCCGCGGCGGCGAAGCGGATCCGCGACGCGATGGCGAGCGACGGCGTGGCCGACGGAGGGCTGCGGGTCGGCGTCAAGGCGGGCGGGTGCTCGGGCTTCAGCTACGTGTTCCGGTGGGAGACCGAACCCCGGCCGGACGACGAGGTCTTCGAGGCCGACGACATGCGGATCTTCGTCGACCCGAAGAGCTACAAGTACCTGCGCGGCACCGTCCTCGACTGCGATGCGTCCATGCTCGGGCAGTCGTTGATCTTCCGCAACCCGAACGCCAAGAGCGAGTGCGGGTGCGGATTGTCGTTCGACGTGTAGCCGGGGGCCGGACGCCGGCGCGAGTCCGACGTCCAGCGCCGTTGCGCAGTCATGTCCGCCACCATCGACACGCCCGAGATCCGCCTGCGCCGGCCGCTCGTGGTCGTGTCCAACCGCGAGCCCTATCAGCACACCCGCGCCCGGGACGGGAGCATTCAGTGGTCGCCGACGACCGGCGGCGTCGCCGTGGCGCTCGACGCCCTGATGCGCGAACGCGGCGGGGTCTGGATCGCGCACGGGTCCGGCGACGCGGATCGGGACGTCGTCGACGAACACGACCGCGTGATCGTCCCGCCGGATCGTCCCGGCTACACCCTGCGCCGGCTATGGCTGACGGAGGAGGAAGCGAAACAGTACTACGAGGGCTTCGCCAACGAGGGGCTGTGGCCGCTGTGCCACGAGGCGCACGTAAGGCCCATCTTCCGCAAGCCGGACTGGGAGCGCTATCAGCAGGTCAACGACCGGTTCGCCGACGTCATCGAGGGGGAGCTTCCGGACCTGTCGGCGCCCGTCTTCATCCAGGACTACCATCTCGCGCTCGTCGGCGGGAAGCTCCGCCGCCGACAGCCGGGGGTGAAGACGGCCATCTTCTGGCACATCCCGTGGCCAAGCGCCGATCGGCTCCGCATCTGTCCCTGGCGGCGCGAGATCCTGGCCGGCCTCATCGGGAACGATCTCATCGCCTTTCAGCTCGATCGCGACCGCCGCAACTTCCTGGCCGCAGCCCGCGAGAGCGGCCTCGAGGTGACGCGCAACACCGTCCGCATGGGCAACCGGATCGTGGCGGTCAAGGCCGTGCCGATCGGCGTCGACTACGACCGCATCCAGCGGATCACGCAGGATCCGGGGCTCGGGGCGGAGCAGGCGCGCCTGCGGCAGGAGCTGGGGCTCGACACGCCGTTGATCGGTATCGGGGTCGACCGCCTCGACTACACGAAGGGCGTTCTGGAGCGCCTCGACGCCCTGGAGCTGCTGCTGGAGCGGCGCAGCGACGTGCGCGATCGGCTGACGTTCGTGCAGGTCGGCGTCCCCTCGCGCTCCAGCCTGCCGAGCTACGTCGACGTCGTCGAGGCGATCGACCGCAAGGTGGCCGACATCAATGCGCGGCATGGATCCGGGCGGGCCATCCGCTACCGCAAGTCGTCGTTCCGGATCAAGCGCCTCGTGGCGCTCTACCGCCTCGCGAACTTCTGCATCGTCAGCTCGCTGCACGACGGCATGAACCTGGTGGCCAAGGAGTTCGTCGCGGCGCGGGAGGACGAGGACGGGGTGCTGGTCCTGAGCGAGATGGCGGGCGCCGCGCAGCAGCTCCACGATGCGCTGCTCATCAACCCCTACGACGTCGAGGGCTTCACCTCGGCGATAGAGCAGGCGATCGACATGCCGCGCGACGAGCGCCGGCGGCGCATGCACGCGATGCGGCGCATCGTGGCCGGGCGCGACATCTTCGGGTGGGCGTCCGACATCCTCGAGGGGCTCGAGCAGCTCAACCCGCGGGCGCTGCCTCCGGCGCCGGGCGTTCGCCCCGCCGAGCGCGAGCGGCGCAGCGTCGGCCGCGTGCGGATTCCGCCGGGTGGGCAACCGGCGTAACGGTTTTCCTCGTGGGAGCCGTCCACGCAAGCCGGCGCAAGGCGGAGGCCTGCCGCCCGCGATGCGGCGCGGGACGAGTCGCGTCCGCGGCGCGGTGCTTGCGCCGCCAACCCGTCGCGCGGCTCCGTGTCGGCCCCAGCCCCCACCATCCCGGGAACTCGCGCCGCAGAACGCACTTCGTTGCTTTCTGCGGCCCAAGCTCCTAGACTGCCGTGATGGCTGCGGCGGGGATTCTGTCCCACAGCATGCGCGCGTACTATCTGCCGCTGTCCGCCGGGCTGGTGCTCGCGGGCAGCGCGTTCATGCCGTGGATGCTGGTCGGCGAGCGCGGCCTGGGCGGCCTCCCCAGCATCGCCGGGATATGGGTCCTCGGGCTCGGGATCCTGGCCGCCGTGCTCGCTTTTCTCAGCGTGATCACGCGCAAGAACTCGCGCCACCCGTTGCTGCTCGTGGGGCTGGCGGCGTTCGGGATCGTCCTGGTGAGCGAGCAGTGGATGGAGCGGACCACCGCCGATCAGGTCTGGGCGCAGTCGCAGGCGCGCGCGATCGTGCAGGGCAACCGGACCGCGGTCGCGTTGCCGGATCCGACGATGGCCCCGGGCGGCTACCTGGCCCTCGCGGCGGCCGGCGTGATCGTTCTCTTCGGCATGACCATCGTCGTCCGGCAGGCTTCGACACCCTACGCCGTGTCCGAGGACGACGACGCCTGAGTCCGGCGCGCGGCATTCATCTTTGTCTTTCGGGGGAGCCATGTACGCGCGGATTGCCTCGGCGGGGCTGCGGGACGTTGCCGACAAGCTGGACGGCGGCATCCGCCTCGACATCGAGGACGGAATTCGGCTGTTCGACGCGCCGGACCTGCTGGCGGTCGGCTGGCTGGCCAATCGGGAACGCGAGAAGCGCCACGGCGGCCGCACGTTCTTCAACCACAACATCCGCCTGGAGGCGACCAACGTCTGCGTCGCGAGCTGTCTCTTCTGCGCCTTCGCCCGCCTGCAGCCGGGCGACGACGGCGCGTACACCATGAGCCTGGAGCAGGCCTGGGACAAGCTGCGCGAGCGGGCCGACCAGCCGCTGACCGAGGTGCACGTGGTCAACGGACTGCACCCCGATCTGCCCTGGGACTACTACCTGGAGCTGCTGCGGGGCTTCAAGCGCATCCGGCCGGAGATCCACCTGAAGTGCTTCACCGCGATCGAGATCGCGTTCTTCGCCGAGCTCTACGGCATGACCGACGAGCAGGTCCTCCGCGATCTCATGGACGCGGGGCTCGACTCGCTGCCCGGCGGCGGGGCCGAGGTCTTCTCCGAGCGCGTGCGCCGCAAGATCTGCCACGACAAGGCGGACGCCGACCGCTACCTGGCGATTCACCGGCTGGCCCACCGGCTCGGCATGCGCTCGAACGTGACGATGCTCTACGGCCACATCGAGACGGACGAGGAGCGCGTCGACCACATGCTGCGCGCCCGCGCCCTGCAGGACGAGACGGGCGGCTTCCAGGCGTTCATCCCGCTGGCGTTCCACCCCGACAACAACCGGATGGAGAAGCTGCCGCCCCCCACCGCGGCCGACACGCTGCGCGTCCATGCCGTCGCCCGCCTGATGCTCGACAACGTGCCGCACGTCAAGGCGTTCTGGATCGCCACCGGCGTCGGCGTCGCCCAGACGTCCCTCTGGTTCGGGGTCGACGACCTCGACGGCACCGTGCAGGAGGAGCGCATCTACCACATGGCGGGCGCTCCGACCCCCGAGGCGATGACGCCGGCCGAGATCACCCGCCTCATCCGCATCGCCGGTCGCGAGCCGGTCGAGCGCGACACCTTCTACAACGTCGTCTCGCTGCCGGCGTGAATGGGCCGGCGCGCCGGCAAGGGTGTGGTGATGGTCGACTGCACGCTACGGCGAATGCGACTGATTGGCTTCCGCAGTCTCTCGTCTCAGGACGTGGACTTCGACAATCCGACATTTGTCGTCGGACCGAACGGCTCGGGCAAGAGCAACTTTACGGATGCCTTCGCATTCCTCTCCGAGGCCATGGTCTCCCCGTTGCAGGCGGTTATCGAGCGACGGGGAGGATTCTCCGTTGTTTCCCACCGCACCTCGGCCAGAGGGCGTCCCGCAAATCTGACTCTGTCGGTGGAGTTGCAGAATCCGGACAGCGATACGACCAGGGCCAGCTACTACATCGATCTCCGCCCGCGGCGAGGCAACGACTTCGAAGTGGCGGAGGAAATCTGTGGCGTGCAACGGTCCGACGGGTCGCATGGGTTCAGGCGCCGGACCGTCAAGGGAGCCAATCGGTGGGACATCAGCGTGGATGCCCTGGCTCCCGCGGTCGAACCGAACGCCTTGGCGCTGCCGCTGGTTGGTGGGGACAAGCGCTTTCGGCCGTTGCTTCGTTTCCTGTCGGGCATGCGGACGTACCGCATCGAGCCCGAAGCACTGCGGGCGATGCAGGATCCGGACGGTGGCACAG
>WTGR01000844.1 GCA_011523485.1 Acidobacteriota bacterium | reverse complement strand
ACGTCGTGCTGCTGAACGAGATGGTCCACAGCTCGCGCGTGATCCCGCTCGACGGACGCTCGCATCTTCCGGATGGTCTGCGGCAGTGGATGGGCGATTCGCGCGGACACTGGGACGGCGACACGCTGGTCGTCGAGACCCGGAACTTCCTGCGCGAGACCAGCTTCCGCCGCGGCGTCACCACGGCGGCGTTGAACCTCGTCGAGCGCTTCACGCGGGTTTCCGAGGGGACGTTGTTGTACGACGTGACGGTCGAGGATCCGAACGCCTGGGACCGGCCGTGGACCTACCGGATCCCGATGACGAAGAACGATCAGCCGATCTTCGAGTACGCCTGCCACGAGGGGAACTACGGCCTCTACAACATCATGGCCGGGGCGCTCGAGAAGGAGTTGGCGGCGGAGGCCACGGCGGCCGGCCGCTAGGCGTCTGCGCCGCGGAAACGGCGTGGACCTGCTGGCCGGGCCCGGTCGGGCGGCAATCGTCGCCGGCGGATGGAGGAGGGCGTGCCGCGCAGTGCGTGGTGCGCCCGTTCTTCGAGTGCGGGAGGAGACCGATGACCAGTCGATTCGTCGTTGCGTGCCTCGCCCTGGGGCTGGCGTTGCCGGCGGTGGCGGCGGGACAGGACGGGATTCCGCGCACGCCGGGCGGCAGGCCCGACCTGTCGGGCACCTACGACACCGCGACGCTCACGCCCCTGCAGCGACCGTCGCGTTTCGGCACGCGGGGGACCTTGACGGCCGAGGAGGCGGCACTCATCGAGTCGGATCCCGGGGCGCTCAGGACGCTGTACAGCATCGCGCCGAGCGGGTCCGACGAGCGTCGCGAAGCCCGCATCGCCGAGACGGGTGAGCAGGAGGCGGAGCAGGTGGCGCCGCCCGTGGGCGGTGACGGCTCGGCCGGCGCGGCTGGCAACGTCGGTGGCTACAACACGTTCTGGGTCGACCGCGGCACCGGTGTCTTCCGGATCGACGGTGCGTGGCGTACGTCGATCATCACCGATCCGCCGGATGGCCGTCGTCCGCCCCTGACTGCCGTGGCGCAGGCGCGCGCGGCGCAACGGGCGCGTTTCTTCCGCCCCAACAGTGGGACCGCCTGGTGGCTCGAGGACGATCCGGACGCGCCCGGCCCCTACGACGATCCCGAGATTCGTCCGCTCGCCGAGCGCTGCCTTCTCGGGTTCGGATCGGTGGGTGGCCCGCCGATGCTGCCCGTGCTCTACAACAACCTGAAGAAGATCGTGCAGACCGAGGACCACGTGCTGATCCACGTCGAGATGGTCCACGACGCGCGCATCGTGCGGATGAACCAGGAGCATGCGCCGCCCGGGATCCGGAGCTGGCTCGGCGACTCGGTGGGTCACTGGGAGGGCGACACGCTCGTCGTCGACACCACCAACTTCAACGACACGCCGGCTCTCGGCGGCGCGTCGCGCAACCTGCACGTGGTGGAACGGTTCACCCGCATCGCTCCGGATGCGCTGCTGTACGAGTTCACCGTCGACGATCCGACGGTCTGGACCGCGCCGTGGAGCGGCGAGTACGTCTGGCCGGCCACCGACGATCGGGTCTACGAGTACGCCTGTCACGAAGCGAACTACTCGTTCCGCGGGATTCTCGGCGGGGCGCGGATTCTCGAGCAGGACGCCCGCGCGGCGACCGAGGTGGAGGGCGGCCGCGAGTGATTCGCGGGCGGCCGGATCATCCTTGCCCGGCCGGTCGGGTGAGGCAGCAGCGCCGACACGATCCGCGGAGGACGGAGGAGATCCCGTGCGCAACATCCTGAGTCTCGTCGGTGCAATGGTGATCGCGGCGGCAGCCGTCGAGGTCCTCTCGGCGGAGGACTGGCCGCAGTGGCGCGGCGCCGACCGTCTCGCCGTCTGGAACGAGACCGGCATCGTCGAGGAACTGCCGGCGGAGTTGCGCGTCGGGTGGCGCACGCCCATCCGGTCGGGGTACTCCGGTCCGGCCGTCGCCGACGGACGCATCTTCATCACCGACTGGATGGAGGATCCGGAGTCGCGCACCCTCGACGGCACCGAGCGCGCGCTGGCTCTCGACGAGGAAACCGGCGAGGTGCTCTGGACGCACGAGTGGCAGACCAGCTATCGGATGCTGTCGGTCGCCTATGCCGTGGGTCCGCGCGCCACCCCGACGGTAGACGGAGACCGTGTCTACGTCGTCGGCGGCACCGGGCGGCTGTTCTGCTTCGACGTCGAGACCGGCCGCGTGCTCTGGGAGAAGGATTACGTCGCCGAGTACGACACGAGCGTGCCGGTCTGGGGCATCGTCAGCGCGCCGCTGGTCGACGGCGACCGGCTCATCACGGTGGTCGGCGGCGAGCCCGACGCGCTGGTCATGGCGTTCGACAAGCACACCGGCGAGGAGATCTGGCGGGCCATAGAGACCGGCTCCGAGATGGGCTACGCGCAGCCGGTCATCTACGAGGCGGGCGGCGTCCGCCAACTGATCGTCTGGCATCCCCTCGCGCTGGCGTCGCTCGATCCGGAGACGGGCGAGGTCTACTGGGAGCAGCGCTGGGACGTGTCGATGGGCGTGACGGTCGCCACGCCGGTGCGCAGCGGCGACTACCTGCTGGTCTCGCAGTTCTTCAACGGCTCGATGATGATGCGGCTCAGCCAGGACCGGCCGGCCGCGACCCATCTGTGGCAGGGGCAGAGCCGCAGCGAGCTGCCGGGAGACACCGACACCATCCATGCGATGGTGACGACCCCGATCATCATCGGCGACTACGTCTACGGCGTCGACAGCTACGGGGAGCTGCGGGCGCTGGACGCGCGGACCGGCGAACGGATCTGGATGAGCCCCGACATGACCGCGCAGGCGCGCTGGGCCACCGCGTTCCTGGTGCGCCACGAGGACCGCTACTTCGTCAACAACGACGACGGCTTCCTGATGATCGCGCAGTTCACCCCGGCGGGCTACGTCGAGCTGAGCCGCACCCGGCTGATCGAGCCCACCGGCAGCTCCGGCACCCGGACGCCGCACGGCCGCATCGCGGCGCGCGTCATCAACTGGTCGCACCCCGCCTACGCGAACGGCCACATCGTGCACCGCAACGACCGGGAGATCATCCGCGCGTCGCTGAGAGCCGAGGACTACTGACGCGGCTGGCCGGGAGTGCCTACGATGCCGGATTGGACACGTTGATTGAACTCGCGCCGATCGCGGCGTTACTGGCCGGTTTCGCGTACTGGATCGACCGACAGAACGGCCGACGGGTCGATGATCTTCGCAAGAGCGTGAACGCCGACGTTGGCAGGCTGTACGCCCTGATCACGGCCGTCGTACCACGGGCGGCCGCCGAGCATTCGGCCGAATCGACAAACCCGCCGGTGGTAGCCGACCGCAAGGCGACGTACGGCACGAAGTGATTCGCGTTCATCGCCCGTCCCCGATGCCCAGCCTGCTCGGACTCATTGAGGATCGAGTCGACCTGAACCTCTCGCGAAGGCCCGGCGAGGGGACCAAGATCGTTCGGCACAAGGACCCTCGTTGGGACGTGGCTGGTCTGCCGGAAGATGACCTCAGAGTTTACCAGTCGTTCCAGGACTGGAAGGTCTTCGAGTGCGATTACATCATTGTGTTCATCGGGGAAGGCGCGACCGGGAGCCGGCTGGCCGGTGTGTATGAGGTTGGGCAGCGCAGGTCGGGCCGCGAGGTTCCGCTGCCCTCGAAGTATGAAGGATGGCGCTCCAGGTACTACTATGAACTCAGGAAGGTTCGCGGGCTCGAAGACCTCGAGCGGAACGTCGTCGTCGATTGGGGAAACGCAACTCGGGCATGGCATCAGTGGCTTCCAGACCACGACAAGGTGGTGCTTCAGGCCCCAGGTGCATCGCGGCGGCCGGCCGATAATCCGGTGTCTGCGCCGACCATGCCCCGACTGGTTCCACGTCCATCGCTCGCGGGTCCTCGTGGTCCGCGAAAAACTCTCTCCAGAGGACCACGGAACTCATCTGTCCCAACTTCCTCGGCGCATGATGAACGCGGTATAAAGGGGCTTCTGGTTCGCGTCGGTGTTGACGGAACGTACGGCGGCTGGAACGCACCGGTAGACCCGCACGACTGGTCGTTCGTGTACGTACCCATCCCTGAGTATGCCAACAGCCAACGCCCCGGAATGGAGACGTCGTATCGGGAGTTCGAGGCCGCCCTGATGGGCTGGTCGAGGATGCCTGAACGACTCGCCCGCATGAGTACGCACCTCGATCCGGATTTCGAGTGCCTGACCTATGGCGACGACGTGAAACGCGGGAAGAAGATTGCGGCAATGAAACTCGGGGACTTTGTCGCGTTCTATGCGGGTCTGCGCCCTGTACGCCCGACGGAAGACAATCTAGTGTACGCCCTAATCGGCCAGATGTTCGTCAAGGAAGTCCTTCGAGCCAGGGAAGTCTCAGGGCCCAGGCTGCATGAGAATGCGCACACCCGCTGCGTCGCGGGAACTTATGAACCCTCGGATGTGATTCTTCGCGCTGAACCCGAGCGTAGCGGTCGGTATTCGAGATGTCTCCCCATCGGAAGCCGACGAGTCGGGAGGCCACGGTCGGAGAGTCCGAGCCGGAGACCCGGTCCGGCCTATCGAGTCTTGCCGGAACTTCTCGAGTCCTGGGGCGGGCTCTCCGTACATGACGGCTGGATTGAGCGTAGCGCTACGCCACCGTCATTCAACAGGCCCGACAGGTTTCTGAAGTGGCTCAGAGGGCAGAAAGTCGAGCTGCTTCACTCGAACTATTGATCGCAACATTGGTACCCGGGCCTCAGCGATACGCATCCTTGCGGTGCAGGACTCGGAGAATCTCGACAATTCTCAAGTCGAATCGATAGGAAATGAGAATGCGCCAGTTACCAACACGGAGCCGCCATTCAGCGTCACGGTCCCGAAGGCGCTTAACATCGCCAGCACCAGTGCTCGCGTGTCGTTCGATGGCGTCAACGACGCGGGCGCGCGTCGGCCGATCCAGTTGCTTCAGATCGCGGACGGCTCGACTCGAGAATTCTACGGTCCATGTCAGAGGTCGAGCTCCCGCTTCACCTCGTGCAGGGTGTGGGTTCGGCCGGCCGCCAAGTCCTCGCGTCCCTCGTCCAGGAGTTGGTGTCCTCGTTCGCTCAACTCCTCGTCCTCTTCCGGAGCGGCCGTCGCGATCCGGACCAACGGGTCGCCGCATTCACTCAGGTATTCGAGATACCGCGCGGCCGCGTGGACCTCTGCTTCTGGCAGGTGGTCGACCAGGCGATGCAGACGCTCTCTGGGATCGACTTCCATGGTGGTTACTGTATCACCCACGCCCGATCGGCTCGTGGAGGGAACCGGTCTGCCGGAGGACGGCGTTCAGTCAGTCGTCTCGGCGGTGCCGGGATCGCAACCGGGCGCGGAAGTCGGCGGCGTCCCGGCAATCCAACAGGGCGTCCATGACGTCCTCGTCGGTCAGTTCCGTCAGTTCCATGGCGTCGAGCGTGACGGTATGGGCGGAGATACCGCGCGAGGCGAGCGTCTTCCGGATGACGATGTTCAGGAGTTGGGCGCGACCTTCCGCGTGGGCCGCCGCGCGCCCTTCCTGGCGCTGCCGGCGCAGCCACGGCGTGTCGTCGGGGCCGGTGCCGTCGCGCGCGCCCAGTGCCCGGCCGACGCGCTCGAGCACCAGGGTGGTGGCGGCCGAGGGCAGACGCTCGTTCATGGCAGTATGGATCTCCACCGCCGTCCAGCCGGGGAAGGCGCGGCTGACGGTTCCCGTTCGGTAGCGGTCGCCGGCGAGCAGATGGATCGTGAGGCCGGGTGTGCGGCCGGCGGGCCTGCTCCGCGACGTCTGGTCGGGGACGTCCACCCACACCTCGGGGAAGCCCCACGCTTCGTAGAGGCCCAGCTTGCCGCGCCGCACGTCGGTGGTGTGATCCACCTCGACCA
>WTGR01000185.1 GCA_011523485.1 Acidobacteriota bacterium | reverse complement strand
ATCGTGATGCCGAGGTCGTCGGTCCGGGTGCCCGGCTCCAGGTCTTCGTGCGCGGAGCGGACCGCGCCGGCGTCCTGCGCCATGACGGGGGTGGATGCGAGCAGCAGCGCAAACAGCGCCGCCGCGAGTGTCCAGCGTGTCATCGTGTCGTCTCCAGGAAGTCCGTCACGGCGACCGGAACGGTCGTCCGTGCTGCGGTTTCGCGCCCACTTTATACACCAATCGCCTCGACTGCGGGACCCGCTGGTCCACTGGCATCACACCGCCGACCGTGGCCGGCAGCGCTCGACACTCGGATCATGCCTTGACAGTCGACAATCGAGAGCGGTACTGTCGATAGTCGAGGCATCACCGATGGGCAAGCCGACCGATCTCGTCCAGGGCACCCTCGACCTGCTGATTCTGCGGACCATCGAGCACCAGGCGAAGCACGGCTGGGCCATCGCGAAGCGCATCCAGCAGGTCTCGAACGACGTCCTGAGAGTGCAGCAGGGCTCCCTCTATCCGGCTCTCTACCGGCTGGAGAAACAAGGCTGGATTGCCGGTCACTGGGCCGCGACCGAGACCGGCCGGGAGGCGAAGCTCTACTCGCTGACCAGCGCCGGGCGCGCGCACCTCAAGCGCGAGGTCGCCGCCTGGGAACGGCTCTCCGGCGCGATCGATCTCGTCATCCAGGAGGCGTGATGACCCTGTCGCGTTCGCTGCCGGCGCGGGTGCTGCGGGCGGAGTAGTCGCATGTGGCTGCGTGAACGTCTCGCTCGTCTGCTCCCGTGGGGGCGACGCGACCGGGTGGACCGCGAGGTCTCGCGAGAGCTGGCGCTGCACCTGGAACTCGAGACGCGCCGGAACATCGAGCAGGGGATGTCGCCGGAGGAGGCGACGCGGGCGGCGCGGGCCGCACTCGGCAACGTGCCCCTGATCCGCGAGGACGTCCGCGCCGTCTGGTGCTGGCGCTGGCTCGATGCGCTGGTCCGGAGCCTCGTCCACATGCTCCGCTCGCTGCGGCGGACGCCCGGGTTCAGTCTCGCGGCGGTTGGCGTGCTGGCGCTCGGAACCGGTGGGACGACCGCCGTCTTCACGCTCATCGACAGCGTCATGCTCCGGCCGCTGCCGGTGTCGGACCCGGCGCGGCTGTACAGGATCGGCGACGGCGACGACACCGTCGCCACGGGCCGCCACGGCCGCTGGGGACTGTTCTCGTTCCCGCTGTACGAGCGATTGCGGGCCGGAGCGCCGGAGTTCGCGGACGTCACCGCGTTCGACTGGGGCGGCACGCTGTTGAGCGTCCGGCGGCAAGGCGCGGAAGAGGCTGGCAGGCCCGTGCGCGCGCAATATGTCAGCGGATCGTATTTCTCCACGCTCGGCGTCGGCGCGTCCAGCGGCCGCCTGTTCGCGGCGGATGACGACCGGCCGGCGGCGCGTCCCGTCGTCGTGCTGAGCCATCGACTGTGGCAAGGCGTCTACGGGGCGGACCCGTCGCTCCTCGGCTCGACGTTGGTCGTGGAAGGTCACCCGTTCACGGTCATCGGCGTGGCGGCGCCGGGATTCTTCGGCGAAACGGTTCGCGCGGATCCGCCGGACCTGTGGCTCCCCCTGCAGCAGGAGCCGCTGATCGCCGGCGACGGCTCGCTGCTGCGGCAGTCGATTTCGCCCTGGCTGTTCGCGATCGGTCGTCTCCGCGACGATGCCTCGATCGCGGGCATGGCTCCCCGCCTGACCGGAATCCTGCGCCGCTGGATCCAGTACGAGGCCGACTACCCGGCCAACCGGATGCCGGACATCGTTCGCGAGCTCTCAAACCAGACGATCCGGGTCGTTCCGGCAGGCACGGGCATCAGTCTCGCGGGCCTTTCGATGCGGGACCAGTACGGACCGAGCCTGCGAATCCTGCTCGCCATCTGCGGTCTCGTCCTGGTCATGGCGTGCGCGAACGTCGCGAATCTTCTGCTGGCCCGGGCGGTCGCTCGCAGGGCGCAAACGGCCGTGCGTCTGGCGCTCGGCGCCACGCGCCGGCGGATCGTGGGGGAAGCGCTTGCGGAGGGGATGCTGCTCGCGGCCGCCGGAGGAGCCGCCGGGCTGCTGGTGGCCGTCGCCGGCGCGCGCCTGCTGGTCGCGCTGGTATTCCCGAGCTCGCAGTTCGTGCCGATTGCGACGACGCCATCGCTGCTCGTGCTGGCTTTCACCGCCGGATTGGCGCTCGTCACGGGGATCGCTTTCGGTATGGCGCCTGCATGGCTTGCAACGCGGACCGATCCGATCGATGCATTGCGTGGCTCCGGCCGCGGCATCGGCCGGCAGTCGTTCCGTTTTCGCACGGCGCTGCTGATCGTTCAGTTGTCGATTTCCGTCGCGGTCGTCGCCGGCGCCGCGATGCTCGGGCGCAGTATCGAGAATCTGCAACAGCAGGACGTCGGCTACGAAGTGCAGGGACGCGTGCTCGTCAACTTGAAGCGCCTGCCGTCCACCTACACGCCGGCGCGGCTGTCGGCCCTCTATCGCGACATCGAGCGGCGGCTTGAAAGCCTTCCCGGCGTGCGAGGAGCCGGACTCGCGCTGACCAATCCGCTCTATTCGAGCTGGAGCGAGACGATTCTGGTGGCCGGGCGCCCGCCGAATCCGAGCGACGAAGCGTCGGCGTCCTGGAACCGCGTCAGCGCCGACTATCTTCAGAACCTGGGCGTCACGCTCGCCAGGGGACGCCTGTTCGCGGAAACGGACAACGAGACCAGTGCCCCGGTTGCAATCGTGAACGAAGCGTTCGTGAGGCGCTTCTTCAGGGACGATGAAGATCCGCTCGGTCAACACTTCGGCGTCGAGCGGCCCGAGAACGCCGATACGTTCCGCATCGTCGGCGTCATGCGCGACACGAAGTTCCTGCGGGCGGGACTGAGCGAACCGGCGGGTCCGATGTTCTTCGTTCCGCTCGCACAGCGCATCGAGTATGCGACCGACTACAGGCGGATGGTCGAGCGACTCTCCCATTTCGTCCAGGGCATCGTGGTGGTGACCGACTCGGCGCCTGGCGAAACCGAGCCGATTCTGAGGAGAACGCTGGCGGAGGCCGATCCCAACCTGACGATCATCAGCGTCAGAACGATGCGGCAGCAAATCGAGCTCGCGTCCGATCGGGAGCAGGCTGTTGCGAGCCTCGCAGGACTGTTCGCGATTGTCTCGCTCCTGCTGGCCGGCGTCGGCGTGTACGGCGTCACGGCGTACCTGGTGGCGCAGCAGGCCAACGAAATCGGCATCCGGATGGCCCTTGGCGCGGACCGCGTCAAGGTGATCGGGATGGTGTTGCGTCAAGCGTTTCGGCGCGTGGCGGTGGGGCTCGTTCTCGGCCTGCCTCTCGCCGTCGGCGCCGTCCGGGTCATGGCAAGCCAGCTCCATGGCGTGTCCTTCTGGGATCCGCTATCCCTTGCCGTCGCCGCCGGCGCGCTCGCCGCGTGCGCGCTGGTCGCCGCCCTCATTCCGGCGGGCCGCGCTGCCGCCGTCACGCCCATGAGAAGTCTCTGACCGAGGCCCGTGCGGCCGGGATGCGTATCCAGGACAGCCTCGCGGCGCAACGCGACCGCGATGGTCCACGGCCGGATCGAATCGCGAGAATAGCGTCCCTGTGTACATCCCATGGGTCGTCGTCCCTGTCCGGATTGGCCAGGCTCGGCCGGCACCCTGCGCCGCTTGACTCGACGTTATCCAGGCCACAGGCGACCGTCAAGCTCGACCCGGCGCGACTTTGCTGGACCCCCTGTATCGCCGCGCCCGAACAGAGGCAGGCGACACGGTGCTGCTCCCGCCGCCGTGTCGGCGCAGGTCCGTGATCGACGTAGCGCCGAAGCCTTGTGCGGCAGATTGTGCGATAATGCGCACATGGCAACGAACCTGGCAATCAGCTCCGACCTGATGGAGCGCGCCCTGGAGCTCAGTGGAAAGAAGACCAAGACCGCGACGGTGACCTTGGCTCTGCAGGAGTTCGTTGCGCGGCGGGAACAACGCCGCCTGCTCGAGCTGTTCGACTCGCTCGACTGGGATCCGACATTCGACTACAAGGCGGAGCGCTCGCGCGGATGAGTCTCTTGGTGGACACCAGTGTCTGGTCTCTCGCCCTCCGGAGAGACTCGACGAGCAACGCTCCCGAGACCGGCCGCCTGCGGGAAGCGCTCGCGTTTCGGGAGGCCGTGTACACGACCGGGCTCGTCCTTCAGGAGCTGCTTCAGGGCTTCCGGGGCCCCACCGCCCGCGAGGCGATCGTGGAGCGTTTCGCGTGTCTACCGATGATCGTGCCGGACCGCGACGACCATGTTGCGGCGGCCGATATCCGCAATACCTGCCGGCGTCAGGGCGTCCGGATTGGGACCGTCGACGCCCTGCTCGCGCGCCTCTGCCTCCGCCACGACCTGGAGTTGCTCACCACCGACGGAGACTTCTTCCACGCCGCCCGCCATGCCCCGCTACGGATCTGGCGCTCGCCGCAGGTGGCGGCGCCGTCCAACGACAAGGACGCCTAGCGGCCGAGGCCCAGGCGCCCCGCGGCTTCAGGCCAGTATGTCGTCGACGACCACGCCGGCCACGTCGGTGAGCCGGAAATCGCGTCCCTGGCTGCGGTAGGTCAGGCGCTCGTGGTCGAGGCCGAGCAGGTGCAGGATGGTCGCGTGCAGGTCGTGGATGTGCACCTTGTTCTCGATGGCGTAGTAGCCGTAGTCGTCGGTGCGGCCGTAGCTGTGGCCCCCCTTCACGCCGCCGCCGGCCATGAACATGGTGTAGCCGTGGGGGTTGTGATCGCGGCCGTTGCGCGCGCCCGCCTCGGCCCCCGGCGTGCGGCCGAACTCGCCGCCCCACAGCACCAGGGTCTCGTCGAGCAGGCCCCGTTGCTTGAGGTCGGTGATCAGCCCGGCCACCGGCCGGTCGATCTCGGCGCAGCTCCGGGGCAGCCCCGTGATGAGCCCGGAGTGGTGGTCCCACTTCGTGTCGGGCCCGTGGGTGGCCTGCACGAAGCGCACCCCCGACTCGGAGAAGCGCCGGGCGAGGAGGCAGCGCAGCCCGAAGTCGCCCGCCACCGGATCGTCGAGGCCGTAGAGCCGCCGGGTGGCCTCGGACTCGCCCTCGACGCTCATCACCTCGGGCGCCTCGGTCTGCATGCGGAACGCGAGCTCGTATGACTCGATCCGGCCCTCCAGCGCCAGATCGGGCCCCGTCGCTTCGAGCTGGCGGCGCTGCCAGCGCTGCAGGAGGTCGACCTCGGCCCGCTGCACGGCGGGGCTGACCGCCTGGTTCTCGAGGAAGTCGATGGTCGCCTCGGCGGTGTTCATCCGCGTGTTGCCGATGGCGGTGCCGTTGTAGGCGGCGGGGAGGAACGCGGCCGAGTAGTTCTGCACGCCGCCGTGCTGGTACGACGGGCAGATCGTCATGAACGCGGGGAGGTTCTCGTTCTCGGTGCCGAGGCCGTACGAGATCCACGACCCCATCGACGGCCGCACGAAGCGGTCGCTGCCCGTGTTCATGGCGAGGATGGCCCCGCCGTGGGCGGCGTTGGTGCCGTACATCGAGCGCACGAAGCAGAGGTCGTCGGCGACCCCGGCCAGGTGGGGCAGCAGCTCGCTCACCCAGTGGCCCGACTGCCCGTGCCGCCGGAACTCCCACGGGCTCTTGAACAGGTTGCCGGTCTCGTTGAACTGCACGTCGGGCTTGGCGAACGGCAGCGGCTTGTTGTCGTCGCGGACGAGCAGCGGCTTGTACTCGAACAGGTCGTGCTGCGACGGGCCGCCGTGCATGTGCAGGAAGATGATGCGCTTGGCGCGGGGCGCGAAGTGGGGCGCCCTCGGGGCCAGCGGGTTGTCCTGGGCGGCCAGCAGGTCCTGTTGCAGCAGCGACGACAGGGCCAGTCCCCCGAAGCCGCAGCCGCAGGCCTTGAGCATGTCGCGGCGGGTCACCGGCGGTGCCTGGTAGTG
>WTGR01000084.1 GCA_011523485.1 Acidobacteriota bacterium | reverse complement strand
GCGGCCCAGCGTGTCGGCGTCATGCGACCCGTGCACGGTGGCCCCGGGCGGCGAGGTGCAACTGACCGCCACGGCGTCCGATCCCGACGGCGACGACCTCACGTACGCGTGGAGCGCATCGGAGGGCGTCTTCCGCGGGGGGACGGACGCGGCGACGGCACGCTGGACGGCGCCGGAGGCGACCGGCCCGGTCCGGTTCCGCGTGCGCGTCTCCGACGGGCGCGGCGGCTCGGCGTCGGCGACGGTGACCGTAGAAGTCACGAACCAACCGCCGGAATTCGAGTCGACCGAGTACGCGTTCGAGCTGCGGGAGAACATCGACGGCAGCCGGCGGCCGGTCGACCTCGGCACGGTGGCGGCGCCGGACCCCGATGGCGAGGAGGTGACCTACGAGCTGGCGGCGGGCGACCGGTCGCGCTTCACCGTCGGGGCGCGGGACGGCATCGTGCGGTATGTTGGCCCGGGTGAGGACTTCGAGTCGAAACCGAACCTGTACAACCTGTCGGTACGCGCCCGCGACCCGCATGGCGCGGCGGTGAGGGTGCGCGTGACGGTAACGGTCGTCAACGTCAACGAGGCGCCCGAGCCGGAAGACGACGATGCGGCCACCGACGAGGACGTGGTGGTCACGGTCGACGTGCTGGCGAACGACACCGATCCGGACGGGGACCGCCTGCGGGTCGAGTCGGTATCGGCTCCGGCGCACGGGACGGCGTCGGTCGCGGGCGGCGGGGTGCGGTATACGCCCGAGCTGAACTACCACGGCAACGACCGCTTCACCTACGTCGTCTCGGACGGGAACGGGGAGACGGCCGAGGCGGCGGTGGAGGTGACCGTGCTGCCGGTCAACGATGCCCCGGAGGTGGTCGGGGTGATCCCGGACCAGGCCCTCGACGAGGGCGGTGGCGAGACGACGGTGGAGCTGACGCCGTTCTTCGACGACGTCGACGGGGACGCGCTGGCGTACCGCGCGTCGTCGTCGGCCCCGTCGGTGGCGATGGCGGCGGTCTCGGGGGCGGTGCTGACGCTGGCGCCCGTGGAGTACGGGTCGGCGACGGTGACGGTGACGGCAGAGGACGAGGGCGGGTTGTCGGCGACGCAGGCGTTCGTGGTGGGGGTGAGCGACCGGCTCGTACGCCGGGTAGTGTCGGAGACGCTGGCGGGCATGGCGCGTTCGCACCTGGCGAGCGCGCGGATGATGCTGGGCCGGCGGGTGACGGCGGGGCGCACGCAAGCGCCGCGGCTGACGGTGTTGGGGCGTCGGGTGCCGCTGGGGCAGGCGGCGGCGCGCACGGCCGCCGGGCGGCTGGTGTCGGGCTGGCTGTCGTCGTGGGCAACCCCGCGCGGGGGCCTCGCGGGAGCGCCCGAGCACGGCGCGGGTGCGGCCGCCGGGTTCAGCGAGCCGGCGCTGGGGCCGGTGGCGATGAGCGGGATGCCGGCGGCGACCGGCCCGGGCGGCATGGCGGGTGTTGGACGTGGAAGCTCCGGGAGTCTCGGCGGCCTCGGGATCCTGGGCGGCTTCGGAGGCGGACGGGACCCGTTGCGCGGGTCGGAGTTCCTGCTGGCGCTGGGCGGGCGTGAGGATGCCGCCGAAGGGAGCGACCCGGCGGGTCGCTGGCAGATGTGGGGCCAGGGCGACATCCAGGCGTTCGAGGGAGCGCCATCGACGGCCACCGGCTACGAGGGCGAGCTGCAGACCGGCTACGTAGGAATGGACAGGTGGTTGACGGAGCGGTGGCTCGTGGGCGTAGCGGCGGCGCGCAGCCGCGGCCACGGCAATTGGCGTGCGGGCGGGTCGCGCGGATCACTGGCGACGACGTTGACGGCCGTGCATCCGTACGCGCAGTGGTCCGACGAGACGACGTCGGTGTGGGCGGCGGCGGGCGGCGGCTGGGGCGAGGTGGAGAACGTGCGCCGGAGCCGCCGCGCGGGTACAAGTGGTCTGGGCCTGCGCCTGGGCCTGGTCGAGCTGCGGCGGCGCCTGGGAGCGGCGGGCGGCGGCGTCGTGTTCGGCGTGCGGGGCGACGCGGCGTGGGCACGGCTGCGAACCGCCGCGGGCAGCGAGACCATCGACGGTCAGACGGCGCAGGTCAACCAGCTCCGGGTCGGCGCCGAGGCGTCGCGGCCGGTCCGGCTGGGCGCGGTCTCGCTGGCCCCGTTCGGCGAAGCGCACGTGCGGCGTGACGGCGGGGCTGGCCAGACGGGCGAGGGCGTCGAGGTCGTCGGCGGGCTGCGGGCGGCTGCCGGCAGGGTGCGCGTCGATGCGCAGGGCCGGATGCTGGCGGTGCACTCGGCGGCGGGCTACTCCGAGCGCGGTCTCGGGTTGACGCTCAGTGTGGGAAACCGGGACCAGAAGGGCCTCTTGCTGTCGGTGTCGCCGCGTTGGGGCAATCGGGCCCCGGGCGGCAGCCCGTTGTGGCAGGACCAGCTCTACCGCCGCTACCTGCCCAAGGCGGCGCACGACGAGTGGGAGCTGGACGCGCGTGGCGGCTACGGCATGCGGCTGCCGAGCGGTCGGCTGCTGACCTGGTTCGGCTCGCTCAGCGACTCGCCCTTCGGCTGCCGCTTCGAGGTCGGCGGCCGGCTCGGCGTGTTCGATTGACGCTGGCGGCAGGATGCAGTCGACGAGCCTCTCCAACGACCGATCCGACACCCCAACTCTCCATGAGCGCTTCTATTGACGGATGGCAGACGGAAGCCGAACGGTCGGGCGGAGAAACTACGCGCCGTCACCGACGACAGCGCGCAGCGCCTCAGCGAACGCCGCCGCCGTCGCCGGCCGGACCCGCCTCGAGGCCGCCAGCACCGATGCGGCGAAGGCAGCGGCCGGCGACATCGGCCGGCACTCGGCCGACCCGCCGCGGTGGCCGACGCGCCGCCGCCGGATGCGCCGCGTCACTTTGCCGACCCCGCCGCCGGCGAACGGATGCTCGGCCGTGACCATCTCGTACAGGACGACGCACAACGACCAGACGTCGTCGGCCGCGTCGGCCGGGCGGCCGGAGAGGACCTCCGGCGACGCGTAGCGCAGCGTGCCGCCCGCGATGGCGCCGCCATCGTCCGCTCCGCGCGCCAGGCCGAAGTCGAGCAGCTTCGGAAACCCGGACTCCGTGAACCCGATGTTGCTCGGCTTGACGTCGCCGTGGAGGCAGCCGGCATCGTGCAGCGCCGCCAGCGCGTCGGCCAGCGCGGCGGCAATCGAGACCGCCTCGCGTTCGGGAACCGGACCGCGCCGAAGCCGGTCCGACAGCGTCCCCCCGGCCAGGTACTCGACGACGAGAAACGCGCGGCCCCCCCACGACTCGATGCCGTAGACCTGAGCGATGGCCGGATGCGAGAGGCTCGTCATCGCCCACGCCTCCGGCTTGAGTCCCATCAGGCCCAGGGCCGACATCCCCGTCGGGGTCTTGACCGCGACGTTGCGCTCGAGCCGCAGGTCGCGCGCCAGGTAGGCCGTTCCCATCCCGCCCGCGCCCAGGCGCCGCAGCAGCCGGAACTTGCCGGCGAGAAGCGCCGGGACCTCTGTCTCGACACAGGCGGACCCGCAGCCGCAGCCGGGCGGGTCGCCCGCCTCGGTCACCGTTCCGCAGTCCGGACACGCCAGTGCCGGCGAAGCCTCCGGCGTGGCGCTGACCGCAGCATGCGTCAGGCGCAGCCGCCCGACCGCCAGCCCCGCCGCGGCGCCGAGCGCTTCGAGGAGCGGCAGGTCCACCGGCCGCACGATGCGGTCGTCGAAGCGGCGCCCGACCGCCAGCACCCCGACCAGCTCGCCGCCCGGACCCGGCACCGGCACGATGGCGTCGGCCGCGGTCTCGATGACCCACGCCGCGTCGTCCCGCGGCAGCAGCGCGAAGAGCGACGACTCGTCGTCCGGGTGGACGCGCAGCGTCCCGCCCACCGACTCGAGCATGTGCGCGATGGCCGACGTCCGCGGCAGCGGACTGGCGGCGGCATCCGGCACGTGAAAGGCCGCGGCGTCCACTGCCGGGTCGACCGCGGCGGCAAGTACGGCGGGCGAGCCGCAGCCGCGCTTGACCGCGCGGGTCACGGCCCGGGCGGCCGTCCGGATGCTCCCCGCCTGCGCCAGCGCCGCCGACGCCGCGGCCAGGGCTCGACGCTGGTCTATCGCCTCGGGATGGGTCCACGAATCGAAGCGGTGCAGGATCTGCTCGCGGCCAAGGGCCAACAGCAGCAGAATGCCGGCCGCGGCCAACAGCGACTGCGCGAGCGGGTCCGCCACCAGCGCGCCCACCGTGCGCTCCGGACGGCTCAACGCCAGCCACCCCAGGCCGACGGCCGCCGCGACAACTGCCGCCTCGAGCAGGCCGGGACACGACAGCAGCCGCCGATAGCACGCGCGCACCACTTCGCGCAGGTGCGGTACGCGGGCAGCGAGCACCGAGTACCAGAGCACGACCATGCCCGGGAAGTGCATCACCTGTATCAGAAGGACCGTCGGCGACCATTGGTAGTTGGCCACCCAGTGGCCCGGCGAGAACACCTCGGCGACGTCGTACGCCGCCGACACGCCCGCGTGCATCAGAAACCCGGCGGCGAACACCGCGACGCGCCGTACCTCGGCGGCCGGCGCCGTGTGCGCGCGCAGCGCGACGACCACGACCGCGGCCAGTGCCAGTACGTGGAGGGTGGCTATCGATGCATCGAACAACAGGGAAACCGGCACCTCGTAGCCCGCCTGCGCGAGCTGGACCGTCGCCGGCGTGCCGACCCATATCGCGAAGCCGATCGCTACGCTGACCGGCACCATGCGGCGAGTCAGGTCATCGAGCCGGGCCCGGCGATGGACCCGCGGGCACTCCCGCGCGAACGCCCAAAGGAACGCCGGTGCGAACAGGTACGAGGGCACGTACAGGTAGAGAAAGAGCCGGCTCGACGCGGGCAGTGCCTGGGCGAAGGCCGTGAACTGCTCCGGCGGCGCTATCTCCAGGAAGAACGCCGGGAGCATGTGCAGCGGCGGGAGCGTCGCCTTCAGAAGGCAGTAGACGCCAAGCAGCCAGGTGCGCGGTTCACGGCGCCCGGCGATCAGGAGCAGGAAGGCGGCCGTGGCGAGTGCGACCAGCTTGATCGCCTCGTAGACGGCCAGGTCGCCGTGCACGCGATGATAGTCGCCCCACGCCCACGGCAGCACCACCAGCGTCGCGGCCACCTCCGCCACGGCGACAGCGATGAGGACCTGCGCGGCGCGGCCCCAGAAGGCGCGCACGCGGGTTGCGGCGTCGTCCGCCGGCGCCGCGTCTGCCGCGGCCTGGTCGCCGGAGAAGACCCGGGCGAGGGCGCGCAGGTTGTCGAGCGCGCGGCGATTCGCCGGCGTCACCAGCTTCTCGCACCGCTCCCACTCGACCCGCTGGTTCAGCGACAGCGCATCCGCCACGTCGAGAACAACGTCGTCGCTGTCTTCGCGGCCAGGCGGCATCCCCTCGCTCCGCTCCATCTTGGTCCGCGCTTGCCGCTTCGCTCTCGTCACCGGAAGTGAACCAGGCAAGGTGTAAGACGGGCGGACCGCGGAAACCGAACGGTCGGGCGGGCGTAAACGGAGAAACCCGACCACGCCCCGGGCAGATGGGGAAGGGCTGGCTCATGGCGCCCGACAAGGCATGAGCGAACATGCGCAATATGAACATCGAGCTCGCGGCGGGCGCGGCGGCGCGGCTCCAACTCGCACGCAGCGGGATCACCGGCGTGGCCTCGCGGGTGGGCTCCATCACGGTTCGACCCGTCGAAGAGGTATGGAGATCCCCAACCGGTCGATCAAGACGCCGATGTCATCCTCGTCGCTGTTCCTGGCCGCGTCGACCTTCATCGCCGGCATGTGCTCCGCCGATGCGCCGGTCACGACGAGGCCGGGCGTGTTGAAGACCGTGCGCGCCCGATCGTCCCTGGCCGGCGGCATGAACAGTCTGGCGTTCTCGTTGAGCCAGTTCGGGTCCAGATTCTCCT
>WTGR01000236.1 GCA_011523485.1 Acidobacteriota bacterium | reverse complement strand
GCTGGGCGCCGACGCGGAGGTGGCGAAGCGCCGGCTCGGGATCCAGGCCGGGGGCAACGCCCCGCAGGATCCGATGGGGGAGTTCAAGGGCCGGAACATCCCCTTCCTCCAGCAGGACGTCGGCGAGATCGCGAAGCTGACCGGCCGCACCGTGGACGACGTCACGGCGACGCTGGGCGCGGCGCGGAGGACGCTGTTCGACGCGCGCGAGAAGCGGCCCCGTCCGCATCTCGACGACAAGGTGCTCGCGGCCTGGAACGGCCTGATGATCGCGGCCCTGGCGCGGGCCGCGCACGTGCTGGACGGCGCGGCGGCCGAGCGGAGCCTCGAAGCCGCGACCCGGGCGGCGACGTTCGCACGGGAACGGCTGTGGGACCCCGATCGGCGCATCCTGCGGCGGCGCGCCCGCGACGGCGCGGTGTCCATCGACGGTTACGCCGAGGACTACGCGTATCTGGTCTGGGGGTTGCTGGAGCTGTTCCAGACCGCCGGCGATCCAGCGTGGCTCGACTGGGCTGTCGAGCTGCAGGCCCGGCAGGACGCGCTGTTCTGGGACGACGAGGGGGGCGGCTGGTTCGCGACCACCGGGGATGACCCCTCCGTGCTCCTGCGGGTCAAGGAGGAGTACGACGGCGCCGAGCCCGCCGCCAGCTCGGTGGCGATCGAGAATCTGCTTACGCTGTCGCACCTGCGCGAGGACCCGGACGCGGCGGCCCGGGTGGAGAAGACGCTCGGCCGGTTCGGGACGCGTCTCGGGCAGGCTGCGCGGGCCGTGCCGCTGATGATGGCGGCTCTGGTTCGCTATCACGCCCCGGCCACGCAGATCGTGATCGTCGGGGATCCCGACGCGCCCGAGACCCGCGCGCTCGAGCGGGTGGTGGCGGCGCGCTACCTCCCGTTCGCGGTGCGGCTGCGCGTGACGCCGGGCGACGGGCAGGCCCGCCTTGGTAAGCGGCTGCCCTTCGTCGGCGCCCTGCGGGAGATCGAGGGGCGCCCCACGGCGTACGTCTGCACTAACTTCACCTGCCGGGAGCCGGTCACCGATCCGGCGCGGCTGGACGAACAGCTTGCGAGGATCCGGGGATGACGTTCAAGGTGGAGGTCCTGCTCAAGGGCAAGGAGGACGTCGTCGAGACCGACGTCGACTTCGAGGGGCCCGAGCCCACGGCGTGGGCGGACGACGACGTCCGTCGCGTGCTCGAGCTGACGCTCGGCGCGTTCGACCAGGTGCAGAACCCGGACGCGGACGAGCGCTCGGTCGCCTTGCGCGGCTTCAGTTGGATCGTGACGCCGGTCGACGGCGGCATCGCGATCGCCATCGAGATCCCGAGCGGGGCGGTCGTGGCGGGCCCCTTCGAGGGCGACGTCGACACCCTCACCGCCACCATCACCCGTGTCCTCGCCAACGTGCGGGGCAGCGCCCGGCCGAACTGACCGCCGGCGGCGCGCACCGTCGCGGGTGCTCCGCGGTGCATGCCGCGTCACATTGCGGCCGTCGCCATCGGCCCCTTCCGGCAGCGTCGCAATCCCGGCGTCTTCCGGCGCGTCGTATGGCCCCGTTCCGCGGTTGACGGTCCCTTGGGGAAACGGAGTCGTAATCCCGTTGTCTTCCGGCGCGTAGTATGGGCATGGTGCGGGTGCTCGGGACCGGGGCAGTGCCGGGCGTGTCGCCGTCGCGCCCGGGGAGCGGGATGCGGAAGGGCCGGGCGCGCGGATGAACGCGGTGACCGCGCTGGCCGGCGGCATGCTTCGCCCGCTGGCGATGACCGGCGTTCGGCGGGTAGAGACGGCGGCGGGGGCCGACGCCGACGCCGACTTCGACACCCTCTATCGAGCCCAGTCCCGGCGCGTGCTGCAGACCTGCCGCTACCTGCTCGGCTCCCCCGACGAGGCGGAGGACGCGGCGCAGGAGGTGTTCCTGCGCGGCCGGCAACGCTTCGAGCAGTACGACCCGGAGCGGCCGTTCTCGCACTGGATCCTCGCGGTCGCGAGCCATCACTGCCTCGATCGGCTGCGGCGGCGCGGCCGGGAGACGCGGCTGTTCGAGACGGTGGACGTCGAGCGGGTGGCGGCGCCGGCGCGGGAGCCGGGCCCGTTGACCGCCCTGCTGGCGCGGGAACGCGGCCGGCAGGTCCGCGAGGCGGTCGCCGCGCTGCCGGTCAAGTACCGCGTGCCGCTGGTGCTGGCCTATTTCCACGAGCTCGCCTACGCGGAGATCGGCGCGATCCTCGGTATCGAGCCCGGTCATGTCGCCGTGCTGGTGTTTCGCGGCCGAAAGCAGTTGCGGCGGATGCTGACCGCGCCGAACAGGAAGAGCCAATGACGTGTCCCGACGAACCGACCCTGATGATGCTGGCGGACGACGAGCCGGCCGTGGCCGCGGCCGTCCGGGAGCAAGTCGCAAATTGCGCATCGTGCCGCGCCGCGCTGGCGGAGTTGCGCGCCGAGCGCAGGGTGCTCGTGGAGGCGCTGCATGCAGGCGCGCTCGACGTCGCCACGGCCGATCCGGTCGTCTCGAACGGCGGCCGCTCGGCTGTCGGCAACGGGTGGTGGAATCCGGTGCTGGTCGTCGCCGCGGTGTCTGTCCTCGCGGGTGCGGCGGTGGCGACGGCGTGGAAGGTTCCGCCCTTCCTGGAATGGGTCAGCCCCTTTCATGCGTCCGGTCTTCTGACCTGGCTGTTTGCCGGCATCATCGTCGTTGTGCAGGTCGGTACCTTGCTGACGTCGATGGTGACCGTGGTTGGCCAGGCTGCGGCCGCGATTCTCATGCTGCTGCTCGTCGTGCTGTTCGTGCCTCACAGGGCCCGGCGCGCGACGATGCCGGCTCTGTCGGCGATGGTTTTCGCAGCGGTCGCAGTTCCCGCCGAGGCCTTCGTGGTCAGAACGTCTGACGACGACGTGGAGATCCTCGCCGACGAGAAGATCGACGATGCGCTCCTTGCCTACGGATCGCGAGTGTTCGTAGATGGCGTCGTGACCGGCGACCTCATCGTCTACGCAACGACGGTAACGATCCGCGGTACGGTGCAGGGTAGCGTGATCTCGTGGTCGCAGTCCCTGGATCTGGAGGGCGGGGTCGGGGGCTCCGTATTCACGGGCGCCCAGTTCGTCACCGTGCAGGGCCGGGTGGACGGGAGCCTGTTCACATTCTCGCAGGAAACCCGCATCGCGCAGGGAAGCCGCGTCGGCCGCGGCGTCGCCAGCTACAGCAACGTGCTGTCGGTGCACGGCGAGATCGCCCACGGCGTACGGGCCGCCGGCGGCAGCATCGATATCGCGGGACCCGTCCAGCGGAACGTCGACGCCGCGGCCCAACGCATCACCGTCGGGTCGCGCGGTCACATCGGCGGGGCATTGATCGCGGAGGTCCGTCACCCCGGCGACCTGCGCATCGACCCGGCGGCGACGCTCGCGAGCGAGCCGGTGGTTCGACTTGCGGGGGACGGCGCTTCGCCGAGCCGTTACCTCACAGCGTCGTTCTACTTGCGGCAGTCTCTGTGGCTGGTCGCCGCCCTGATTGCCGGGGGGCTGCTGTTGTGGCTCGCGCCCGGCGCCGCGACCGTCCGGCTCGAGACGCCGTCGGTGGCGCTGCGGACACTCGGCGTCGGGTTCCTGTGCGTCATCGCCGCCCCGGTCGCCGCGCTGGTTGCAGCGATGACGCTGGTTGGATTGCCGCTGGCGATCGTTCTGCTCGGCCTCTGGGCGCTCGCGATCTACCTGGCCAAGATCCCGATCGCGCTCTTCCTCGGCCGCACGCTGCTCGGCCCGCGCGGCGTCGGCGGGCCGGCGCCGGCCCTGCTGGTCGGCCTGCTCGCCGTCTTCGTCGCCGTCAACCTGCCCCTCGTCGGCTGGATTGCGAACCTGGCGCTGACGTTGATCGGTGTCGGGGGGCTGTTCGCCTGGGCGCTGGCCACGTATCGCGGCAGCGGAGCCGCCACGGCGCGGGTCTGACCCCCAGCCCGGTGCGACGAGGGCTTCAGGGGCTCGCGCGTCGGCCGGTGCGTTCGATCCCGTTCTCGGCGGTTCGAGCCAGCGCCGCCTCGCCGTAATGACAAGCGTGCCCGGCGCGTATTGTCTCGTGCCGCGCCGAGGCGGTCCCCGCAGTCGTGCTCGAGCCGTAATGACAAGCGTGCCCGGCGCGTATTGTCGCTGCTGCCACGCGCACTGCCGGGTCATGGGAGGGACGCTTGCCGAGTTCAGTTCGCACCATCTTCGTGCTCGGGTTGGTCGTCGGCGGATCGACGCTTCCGACGGCGCGTGCTGCGCAGGCCCAGCCGTTCGAAACGACGCTCTCCGGTGCAGTCGCCGAAGCTGCGCGTCGGATCGGAGACGACCCTCGAACGATACGGCGGTTCGATCTGACGCTCGCCGGCGCGGTCGAGCGAGCCTTCGAACGCAACCGCCAGATCGCGGTCCAGCGCATCAATCCACTCGTGCGGGACGCGCAGGTCGCCACCGCCAACGCGGCGTTTCTGCCTCTGGCTGCCTCCGGCTTCGGCCTCAACCAGGCCACCCAGCCCAGCCGCTCGCTGCTGGACGGCGGCGGGCTCGGCGGCGCATCCATCGTCACCGATCGGGGCAGCTACGACATCGGCGTCAGCCAGCGGGTGCGGTGGGGCGGCGGTCGGTACGACGTGACCTGGAACAGCAGCCGCCTGGAGTCGACCAACACCTTCACGAACTTCAACCCGAGCCTCGCCGCGACCGCGAGCCTGACGTACACGCAACCGTTGCTGCGGGGCTTCCGAACCGACAATGAGCGGACGCAACTCGTCGTTTCCCGGATCGACCGCAACATCTCCGACGTCGACCTCGAGGAGACCGTCGTAAACACGCTCGCCGACGTCCGGCTGGCGTACTGGGAGCTGGTCCATGCGCGCGCGGCCGTCGCGGTGCAGCGACAGTCGCTGGCGCTGGCCGAGCAACTCGTGCGCGACAATCGCGCGCGTGTCGAGATCGGCATGGTGGGAGAGATCGAGGTCGTGCAGGCGCGGGCGGAGGCCGCGCTGCGGCGGCAGTCGCTGGCCGATGCGGTTCGCGTGCTGCGAACCAACGAGCTGGCTCTCAAGCTGCTCATCGTCGACGGCAGGACGGACGAGCTGTGGAACGCGGAGATCAACCCGACGGACGAGCCGCGGACGGATGCGATGCCGATCGACCTCGAGGGAGCGATCCGAACGGCGCTCGACCGGCGCACCGACATCGCCCGGGCGCGGCTCCGGATCGACAGCAACAACGCCACCGCCGAGAACCTGCGGAACAGCAGGCTGCCCGCTCTCGATCTGGTCGGAAGCTATCAGTTGACCGGCCAGGGCGGTCCCCGACTTCTGCCTTCCGGGAGCACGTTCGAGGAGATCCTGGGGGGCGGCGGAGCGGTGATTCCGGGTGGCTACCGGGACGCGGTCGGCGACATCGTCGGGGCGAACTACCCGATCTGGAGCGTCCAGGTGCAGATGAGCTACCCGCTGGGTCGGAGCGCGGACGAGGCCGCCTACGAGCGGGTGCGCCTGGAGCTTCGGCAGAACGAGGTCCAGCTCGAATGGATCGAGATCCAGATCGTCGGTGAGGTGACCGATGCCGCGCTCCAGATAGAAGCGATCCAGGAGAGCATTCAGGCTGCGGTCGTCGCCCGGGAGCTCGCGGAAGAGCAGCTTCGGGCGGAGGAGATCAAGTTCGAGGTCGGGCTGTCGACCAACTATCTGGTCGTCCAGATGCAGCGCGAGCTGGCGGCCGCCCGGGAGCTGGAGCTGCGCGCGATACTCGACTACCAGCGCGCACTGATCGAGTTCGACCGCGCGCAACGCGCGTCGCGCGCCGGTACCGGCGTGACCGTGGTCGTCGGCGGACCATAGAACCAGGGCCCCCTGGCAGCACGAGACGTGCCGAACGGTGGCGGGCCCCGGCGCGTAACGGTACCATCCCGCTACAGTCGGTGGCCCTTGGTGCGGTCGATGCCGAGGTGGTGGAACTGGTAGACACTCGGGACTTAAAATCCCGTGGCCCG
>WTGR01000136.1 GCA_011523485.1 Acidobacteriota bacterium | reverse complement strand
CGGAGAACCTCGAACGCCACGGCTGGGGCTCGGTGCAGATGATCGGCTACAACCGCCAGTCGGGCGCGACCTGCTTCTTCGAGGCCGCCGACGGCCGGAAGTCGCTGCCCGAGGGCCATCCCGCGAACGCCGGGATCCAGGATCAGCGGCCCTGGGTCTCGTTCGACGGACACCGCATGGTGGGTCAACTGCCCGGACCCGACGACCCCGACTTCAACGACGCATTCATGCCCCCGCCGCCGGCCGACATGAACGGGGACGGCGAGCCCGACGTGGTGCAGTGCGTCCGGTGCCACCAGTCGGGCCCGTTCATCCACGACCCGTTCATGGACAGCGCCCGGGACCCCGACGATCCGAGCCGCCCCGTCATGCCCGAGATCACGGGCCGGGACGTGCCCTATTACGTGGTCGGCGGATCCGACTGGGACATGCGCACGATCCACATCGAGGGCAACCGGTGCCTCGCCTGCCACAGCGCCCCGATGGAGATTTCGCAGATCTTCGAGGCCGCGCAGCTCGAGGTGAACAGCTTCATGCCGCCCCACGCCCCGGGCAGCATGGCCGACGACTACCGGGAGCTCGTCGACTGCTGGCGCGCGGGACCGGAGAACACGCCGGGCTGCAACTGGGTCGTGCCGTCCGCGCAGGGTCGCGAGGGCGGGGTCGTGGGCGACGACTACCCGCACAAGAGCGACTACTTCAACCAGCCCGGCGGCAGGTAGAGAAGACGACCAGGGCAAGGGCGAAGGACCGTAGGAGCGGGGAGGTTCGCGGCCACCGACGACCTGACGCTTGAGGACGCCGGCTGGAACGGATCGCCGGCACGGCGTTGCGCGACAGCCGCCCGCTCATTCCAGGCGACGACGCACGCGGGATCATCCCCGCAATCCGGGCGACCGGAGTCACCGTGGACGTGCCGCTCCGCTCGATGTCCTTTTCCCGCTCGCTCCTCGCCCGCTTCGCGCCCCGGCGGCGCGCCGCGGGCTGTCGCGTCGGCTCCTCGAAGCCGATACTCCATCGACGGGTACCCGGCACGGGCGCCACGGCGGCTCGACTCGCCAGGCGGGCAAACGAACCGACCGAAATCGGCCCTGTCGTCGCTGGCCGGGCCAAAGCGAACCAGAGCCGGTGCACGACCCTCTCAGGAGATCAATGATGACCTGCCGCCGAGATTCGACGTCGCCCCGATTGGTGCGGCTGCGCCGCCGCGTGGCTCCCGTCGACACCCGCGCGGCCGTGAGTCGATGGTCGCGTGTTCTTCTAGGGCTTGCCGCTGGCGCCCTTGCGGCGTGTGGCGGTTCCAGTCCCACAGCGCCGTCCCAGTACCCCGATGTCGCCGGCGCCTACTCGGGGCCGCTGGTGTACGTGGCGGGGGAGCCTGGACGCCAAGAGTCACTCGACGGAACGATGCGGATCATCGTCACCCAGTCCGAGTCGCAGGTGACGGTGAACGGCTCGTTCACGATTCTCGGCCAGACGGCGGAGATTCCGCCGACTCGTGGCACGATCAACGAGACGGGAGAGGTCTCCTTCTCCGAAGACGCCCTCGGCGGCCTGACGAATGACCCTGACTGCGGAGAGAGCACGACCGCCTTGTCGCTTGTGTTCTCCGACGGGACCGCGACGTTCGATCAGGTGACGCAAACCGCCGAGTGTGGAGACTCCACCGTCAGCGCGACGATGACGAGAGAATGAAGGTCCGCGGAAGAACCGCCTTCTCGGCTGGCCACCGAGCGGGCGGATCGCGCAGCCGGAGGGCCGCCGCCGGAGCGCGCGACCTTACGGTTGGCCGGTGCCGGTTCCCCGCGCGTCGGCCAGCGATACGAGCCGGTAGCTTCCGAGGCCGAGTTGTGCAGGACTTGCCGCGGATCACCCGCCGTTCTTGCCTGCTGGCGGCGGTTCACGGCCGGGGGCCAGGCTCTCCCCGCAGTACTTGCAGAACGCCGCGTCGACGTCGTGCCCCTCGGCGCTGCACGCCAGGCAGGCCTGGGTCGACACGGGATGCCCGGCGCGCTGCGCGATGGCGACCGAGACGATGCCGGTGGGCACCGCGATGATGGCGTAGCCGGCGATCATCAGCACCGCCGCAACCATCTGGCCCGGCACGGTGCCGGGGGAGATGTCGCCGTAGCCGACCGTGGTCATCGTCACGATGGCCCAGTAGACGCCGCGCGGAATGCTCGTGAACCCGTTCGCCTCGCCCTCGATCAGGTAGAGCAGCGACCCCATCACCACCGCGATGGAAACGACCGACGCGAGAAAGACGACGATCTTCGGGCGGCTCGCGCGCAGCGCCTGGACGATCTCCTCTCCACCGGCCAGGTAGTGCGCCAGCTTCAGCACCCGGAAGACCCGGATCATCCGCAGCACCCGGACGACGAGCAGCGCCTGGCTGCCGGGCAGGAACAGGCTGAGATACGTCGGGACGACGGCCAGCAGGTCCACGACGCCGAAGAAGCTCCGGGCGTAGCGCGAGGGATACCGCACGCTGGCCAGGCGGACGAGGTACTCGATGCTGAAGAGGAGCGTGAAGCCCCACTCGACGCCGAGCAGCACGGCGCCGTGGCGCGCCCGGATCGACGGCACGCTCTCGAGCATCACCGCCGCCACGCTGGCCACGATGGCGGTGAGCAGCAGGACGTCGAACCGCTTCCCGCCGGGCGTGTCGGCTTCGAAGACGATGGTGTGCAGGCGGAAACGCCAGCCCGGCTCCGCCGGTCGCTCGTGATGCCGCATCGATTCTCGGAGCGCACGTCGGGCTCGCGGGCGTCCCGTCGGGTTCCCGGCCGTTGTTTCGGCCGCTCCGCACACCGCGGACAGGTCCCGGACGTCACAGCACCCGCCACCACGGCGCCGCCAACACCCGCGGTCCGAGCCACTCGAGCATCTGTCCGGCGTGCAGCAGCAATCCGGCCCGAGCCCTCTCCCCATACTCCGCCTGAAAGGCGCGCAGGTGTCGGGCGTCTCCGAGACGCGGCCGGGCGGTCGACTTGACCTCGATCGGCAGCAAACGACCTTCGGCCTCGATCACGAAGTCGATCTCTTCGTCGACCGTGGTTCGCCAGTAGAGAAGGCTGGCGCGTTCGAGTCTCACGTCACGCCACGCCAGCAGGTCCTGCAGCACGAGGTTCTCCAGGTGCGCTCCGCGGGGCTCCGTCTCGCCCCCGAGATGGAGGGCCAGTCCGGTGTCCGTCCAGTAGAGCTTCGGCGACTTGATGATCCGCTTCGTGCGGTTCACGGCATGCGCCGGCAGGCGCACCAGCATGTACGACGTCTCGAGCAGTAGAGAAGGCTGGCGCGTTCGAGTCTCACGTCACGCCACGCCAGCAGGTCCTGCAGCACGAGGTTCTCCAGGTGCGCTCCGCGGGGCTCCGTCTCGCCCCCGAGATGGAGGGCCAGTCCGGTGTCCGTCCAGTAGAGCTTCGGCGACTTGATGATCCGCTTCGTGCGGTTCACGGCATGCGCCGGCAGGCGCACCAGCATGTACGACGTCTCGAGCAGGTTCAGATAGCGGTGGACCGTGGGCTGCGGCAGCGCGACGTCACGGCCCAACTGCGTCTGGTTCAATACCTGTCCGAGGCGAAGGGCGGCAGCCTGCATCAGGCGGCGAAAATCGGGCAGCGCCGAGATCGAGGACAGCGCCTGCAGATCGCGCTCGATGTAGGTTCGCGCATAGCCGTCGAACCAGATCGCCCGTTACGCTGGCGCGGGAACTGGCGCCGGCTCGGCGTCGAGGAGCAGGAACGCGCGGTCACCATCCGGCATCTGATGGCGATGACCACCGGTCTCACGCCGGCGCTGGAGTACGACGCCGCGCCGGGCTCGAAGTGGCTCTACAACACGCCCACCTATCGCCACCTGCTGCGCATCGTGGCGGCGACGGCGGGCCTCGACCGGAACGCGGTGACGCGGGAGTGGCTGACCGGGCGCGTCGGCATGCGCGACTCGAGCTGGGAGCCACGCCCCTGGGCGAACTCCGCCATCGCCACCGGCTTCGCCACCACCGCCCGTGACCTGGCGCGCTTCGGCCTGCTCATCCTCGCCGGCGGGAATTGGGACGGCGGGACCGTCATCGAGGACACGGCGTACCTGGCAGAAATGCTCCGGCCCTCGCAGGCGCTGAACCCGTCGTACGGCCTGCTCTGGTGGACCAACGGACAAGGGTCTTCGATGTCGTGGGCGATCCCGCCGGTCACGACGGCGGGTACGCTTGTCCCGGCCGCACCCCACGCCCTCGCGTCAATCTCAGCGTGCCGGCTGCGGACATCGTCCGTGAGGGCCGAGACAGCCGATGATCGTCGTCGACGCGTCCGTCGTGATCGAGGTACTGCTCCGCTCCGATGCGGGCGCCGAGCTGGAAGAGCGCCTCGTCGAAGGCAATGACCCGCTGCACGCTCCGCACCTGTTGGATGTCGAGGTCGCCCACGCCCTGAGACGCTGCGCCGCCCACGGAGACATCGACGAACGCCACGGCGGGAACGCGCTCGCGGACCTTGCCGCGATGTCCATCGAGCGACATCCCCATCAGCCGCTGCTGGAACGGATCTGGCAGCTTCGGCACAACCTGACGGCCTGCGACGCCGCGTATCTGGCGCTCGCCGAGAGGCTCGACGCGCCGCTGCTGACGCGTGACTCGGGGCTGGCTTCCGTCGGCGGACATCGCGCCCGGGTCGAGCTCGCGTAGCGCCCCGAAACGCCTCGCGGGCTCGGCGTTTCGGCCCCCCGGGGCTATACGACCCTGTGCCGCGGAACTTCGCTTCGCCGCGCTCTGCGGCGCAGGCTTCTGGCCTGAAACAAACGGTCGGTCCAGGTTGTTTCCTGCTTGAATGATCCGCGCGTCGAGGCGGCCCTCCTCGCGCCCCAACACCCCGGCGCCCGTCACTCCGGCCGCCAATCCTTGTTGCCTCGGATCCCGAGTTGTACGTGCTGTTACTCCTCGTTGCTTGTGTATAATGGCACCGTGGCAGTCTACGGTGTTCGTTTGGGCCGTGTCCAGAAGGGGAGAACTGCGGGAGCCACCTCCTCGCGGGAAGCACGGTCGGTTCTTCGGCTCCACGGTGAGGGGAGGCACTAATGCCATGAAGTTCGTTGTCGCCGAGCCGGAACAGCTTCAGTTGCGCTATGTGGGCTATTTTAAGGAGCCGGTCTTCCACGTGTTGGGGAATCCGGCGCCGCTCTATCAGACCCTCTTGCGGCGATTTCGTCCTTAGGGTCCGCGCAAAAATAACTTCCTAGAAATGCTCGTAGTCTCGCTATAGATCGCACCGGTCCCACACCGGCCGTGTCGGCGACTAGCCTCACCAGTACAGGGTTTTCCGGATTTCCGAGAGCAGCGTCTGGTCAGGTTCTGGCATAATTGCGGAAACCGGAATCCGCAATGGTGCCACAATGAGACCAACCGAGTTCTCCGTCGACACGATCATCGCCTTGCTCCGCAAGCAGACCATCGCCACGCTGCCCGAGGTGATGGCGGCCCTCGGTCGCCGCGCCAGCAGGCGCACCGCGTTTCGCAAGCTCAAGGACCTCGACGCCCGGACCAGCTACTCGCATCGCGGCAGCTACTACACCCTCGACGCACTCGCCGACTTCGACGAGCACGGCCTGTGGTCCTTCGCCGGGGTCCGCTTCTCCCGCGCCGGCACCCTGATCGCAACCGCCGAGTCGTTCATCAACCACGCCGAGGCGGGACACTTCGTCGACGAGTTGGACAACCTGCTCGGTGTCGGCACCCAGGACCCGCTGCGCAAGCTCGTCGGCGACGGGCGACTGACGCGGCACAAGCTCGCCGGCCAGTTCCTCTACTGCGCGGCTGACCGCGCGCACCAGACCCACCAACTGCGCGCGAGGCGCCTGTTGCTGGCCACGCCCGGACTCGTGCGGCCCCTGCCCGAGGCCGACCTGATGCCGGAGGAGTTGCGCGCCGCGATCGTGTTGTTCGCCAGCCTGCTCGACGAGCAGCAGCGGCGTCTGTTCGCCGGTCTCGAAGCGCTCAAGTGCGGGTGGG
>WTGR01000499.1 GCA_011523485.1 Acidobacteriota bacterium | reverse complement strand
GATTCGAGCGCGTGTCGTTTCGGGAGATCGTCGCGCCCGAGGACGTCATGTTCGACCCGGACGTGTACCTGCTGACTCGGGTTTCGGCTGAGCAGTTGAAGGCGCCGACTGCGCCCGACACAGAGACACCCGCGGATGGCGAGGAGGTCTCGGATGATCCGGTCGGCGGTTCAACCGGTCCTGGACTTGGGCCGGATGTTTCGGTCGATCCGCAGCCTCCAGTGTCGCTCGTGCCATCGGCGCGGAAGTCTCTCCGCATTCATGGAGACATCCCGCCGGAGATCTGGAACCGGCTGGGAACGAAGCTTCTGCCGAAGCTCCGCTCGGGCCGGGACCTGAAGGTGGGCGTCACGTTCGAGTTGACCGCGGACGGTGCCGGTGCCGATCCGCTTCTGGCGGAGCTGCGGCAGATTCTGGATGACCTGCAGCTCGGCGACCGCCTCCGGATCGACGTCGAGTGATTGCGCCTTTCGAGGGTCAGGTCGGGCCGGTCCGGGGCCGGAGAGGCCCGTGGGCCAGAGGCGGCGCCCGGCTGGTCAGGCGGTCCCGCGCGAACCCGGCCTGCTGCGCAGCAACGCGCGGATCCGGTCGGCGTTCGCCGCAGCGTCGCTCTCCCCGAGTTCCATGAGCCGGGTCAGGTAGGCGGGCTCGAAGGCCAGCAGGCTCAGCAGGTCGGGCGACTTGACCTCCCGTGAGCCGAGTCCTCGGACCAGGTGGCGAAAAGCGCGGGGCAGTTGGGCCTCGTACTCGGCGGCAAGTCGAGAGATGTCCACCGACGGGCGTATGACGAGGAGCTCGATCGGCCGCATGCCGCGCCGCTTCTCGGGCGCCACCTCACGAAGCAGCCGGTTGATTCGCTCCAGCTCCAGCGCGTCGCGGTCGAGGTCGTCGAGGAAGACGGCATCGAGAAGCTGTCCGGCGATCTGCATCGGGGGCGGGTGGCGCCGGGTGTTCGCGTTGTCGATGGTCCCGCTCGCCCCGAAGCGCGTCGACACGGCGAGAATCCGATTCGCGCCGAGATGCAGGGCGGGGGAGAAGGGCGCCGTCAGGCGGATGCCGCCGTCGCCGTGCCAGCCGTCCGCCAGACGGACGGCGGGAAAGAAGAGGGGCAGTGCCGACGACGCGAGCACGTGGTCGAGCGTCAGCGCGGTGTTCCGGCTGCGTCTGTCGGGCCGTGCCCATTCGCGCAGATCTCGACCCTGCGTCCATACGACCGATTGTCCGGTGCCGTAGTGGCTGGTGAGCAGGGCGAGCGCCCACAGACGTCCCTCCGCGATGTTGTCGGCGATGCCGGCGATGGCCCCGTTGCGGGTCTTGAAGACGTCCGCCAGCGTTTCGCGCAAGGGCGACGTATCGACCAGGCCCTGCACCGCCGGCGCCAGCCGGGTGCCGCCCGCGATCAGCCGAATGCCCCACCTGGCCACCAGGCCGCCCAACGAGGGGCCGTCGGTGCGGAAGACGCGTTCGGCGGTCAGGTTGCTCCAGAGGTCGAACAGGCGGTCCACCGCCTCCGTCTGGCTGCCGCGGTACGACGCGAGGAACGCGGCGTTGATGGCACCGGCCGAGACGCCGGTCACGATGGGAAAGTGGGCGTCCGGGACGTTTCTCGAGACCCAGCGCAGGAAGCCGACCTGGTAGGCGCCGCGGGCGCCCCCGCCGGGCAGGAGAATGGCCAGGTCGTCGGCGCCGCGGGGCCGTTGCGTCCGTGGCCTGGCGCTGTTCGTGGGATCGGTCTCGGGCAAGTCGTGGCGTCCATCCTTCCGCTCTGGGGCGAGCAGGCACGTATAGTGTCTCACGGTGCCCGCTGCCAACGAGTCGAACGCGCTCGATCTGCGCACGGCGATCGATGGGCTGCTGGACGGCGTGTCGTTCGCCGAGTTGCGCCGCGCGTCGGATCGACTCTCCGCCGCCTATCGCGCGGGCCCGTCGGACGGCTCCGGGTCGATCCGGACGGCGCACGACCGGCTGGCGTACCTGGCGGCGAGACTGCCGTCGACGTTCGAGGCGACCCGCGCGGTTCTGGGCGAGTTGCGCGGCCGGGCTCCCCGCGTGCGGGCAGAGAGCCTGTTGGAGCTCGGTGCAGGGCCGGCGCCCGGGCTCTGGGCGGCTGAGCGGCTCTTCCCGGAATTGTCCCGTGCAACGCATGTCGAGGTCGACGCGGACATGGCGCAGTTGGGTCGACGGCTGCTGAAAGCGGGGTACTTCGATGCACGGGTCGAGTCGACGTGGTTGCTCCGTGACGTCGCACGGGCGCGTGAGCTCGGTACGCACGATCTCGTGCTCGTCGGCTACGTGCTCGGGGAGTTGCCGGCGTCGGCCGGGGACGAGCTCGTCGACGCCGCGTGGAACGTCACTGCCGCGGCGCTCGTCATCGTCGAGCCCGGTACGCCGGCGGGCGCCGACCGTGTGATTCGGGCGCGGGCGCGCTTGATCGACCAGGGCGGCAACGTTGCGGCGCCGTGCCCTCACGCCGGCGCGTGCCCGCTGGCGTCGGACGACTGGTGCCACTTCGCCGCGCGTGTCGACAGATCGAGCGTTCAGCGCCGCCTCAAGGGCGGATCGTTGGGCTACGAGGACGAGAAGTACGCCTACGTCGCGGTGACCCGAGGAGCCGCCGACCGGTGCGCGGCGCGGGTGCTGCGCCGGCCGGTCGCCCAATCCCGCCGGGTATCGCTGCGCCTCTGCACATCCGAAGGGTTGAGCCAGGAACTGGTGACCCGCCGCGAGGGCGAACGCTACCGGGCCGCGCGCAAGACACGGTGGGGTGATGGTTGGCAGCCGGCGGCGGGGGAGGCCGGTGATGGGACGGGATTGCCTGCCGCTCGTGCAAGTACTACATGATATCATTATGGAAATACGGGCAGCCTGCTTTCCGTGAAGACCACCGTCGACATCCCCGACGCGCTCTATCGTCAAGCGAAGATCCGGGCCGCCGAGGAGGGCACGACCTTGCGCGCGCTCCTGGTGAATTCTCTCGCCGAGTCGCTCGTTCGTCAGGCTTCGAACGCCGAGACACTCCCGCGCAGGCAGCGGTTCGAGGTCGATGAGCGGGGCTGGCCGGTGCTCAAGCGGGCCCCCGGAGACACCACTGTCATCACGGACGAGCTGGTGAACCGACTGCGTGAGCTCGAAGGCGTCTGAGCGTGGACTTCCTGCTGGACGTCAACGTGCTGATCGCACGGGCGGACTCGCGCCACGAACATCATCAGCGCTGTCGTCGCTGGGAAGGCGAACACGCGGACTCGGCTCTGTGCACTTGTCCGTTGACCGAGAACGGATTTCTTCGTATCTACGGTCATCCCAGGTATCCGGGCGGACCGGGCTCACCTGGCGAGGCGCTGGTCGAGCTGCGCCACTTGCTCGCCTTTCCCTCCCATCGGTTCCTGCCGGCCGATCTCACGGTCGCCCACGCACCGACGTTCGGGGATCTCCGCGGCGTCTCTCCCAAACAACTGGCCGACCTCTACCTGCTCGCTGTTGCCTCGCGGCATGGCGTGCAGTTCGCCACGCTGGACGAGACCGTGCCGGCTGCACTTGTCGCCGGCGGACCGGCGGCGATCCATGTGATTCCGCCGGAGGGTGGGTGATGCAGACGAGGCGTCTCGAGAACGGCAGGCGGGTTGTCGCGCTCACCATACCGCCGTGGCCCGGCGTCGACGAAGCGCGCCGGGTGAAGGACCACTGGCCCGCGCGGATCGCCGACGCTGCGTCCGAAGCGTGAAAGCGGGCCCCCGTTTGGGCTGACGATTCCCGGCAGGACGCCCGGACGGAGCTGGGCGTCCTGCCGGGAATCGCCGGGCTACCGGAGTATCCGGATACGGTGCGCCTCGCTGTCGCCCACGTAGAGGGCGCCGGCCTCGTCCACCCAGATCCCGTGCGGCCGGTTCATCCTGCAGCGCCGCGGCTCGGGCTCCGGCCCGTCGCCCCGCTCGCCGGTCCCGAGGGCCGTCGTGATGATCCCGGTCGCGACGTTGATGCGCCGGATCACGTGGTTCTCCGTGTCGGCGACGTAGAGCGTGCCGTCGGCGGCGTAGGCGAGCCCCTTCGGGCCGGCCAGCGTCGCCTCGCCGGCCGGGCCGCCGTCGCCGGTGTAGCCCTGCTCGCCGGTGCCCGCCACGTGGTGGATCGTCTCGTTCTCGAGGTCGATGCGGTAGATGGCGTTCCCCTCGCGCAGCGCCAAGTAGAGGTTGCCGTCCGGATCCAGCGCCATCGCGCGCGGTCCGTTCAGCGGCGTTCCCGCGAGCGGCGCGCCGTCGGGCGTCGGCTCGCGCTCGCCGGTGCCGGCGAACGTCTCGATGAGCCCGGTCTCCAGGTCGACGCGCCGCATCCGGTGGTTGCCGATGTCGCAGATCAAGAGGCGGCCGTCCGGTGCGAAGACGATGCTGTGCGGGGCGCGGAGCTGCGCCTCGGCCGCCGGCCCGCCGTCGCCGGAGAACCCGGCCTCGCCGGTGCCGGCCACCGTCGAGATGATTCCCGTCTGCATGTCGACCTTGCGGACCGCGTGATTGTCGCGCTCGACGATGTAGAGGTCTCCCCGCGCGTCGAACTGGATCTCGTGCGGCATGTTCAGCATGGCGTCCGTCGCCGGCCCGCCGTCGCCGCCGTAGCCCCGCTCGCCGTTGCCGGCAATCGTCGTCGTCCTCCCCGTCGCCAGGTTCAGGCGCCGGATCATCTGGTTGTCGAGGTCGCAGAAGTAGAGCGCGCCGTCCGGTCCGATCACCACCCCGTAGGGGTTGTTGACCTGCATGTCCGACAGGCCGGGCGCGCCGTCCCCGATGATGGTCGACACCTCGCCGAAGACCTCGAAGGTCTGCTCCAGCGTCATCGCCGTGCCGGCGTTCGCGTCGCGCACCTCGGCGCGCACCAGGTAGCGGCCGAGCGCATCGGCGTCGGTGAGGTCGATTCCCGCGTAGCCCACCGACAGGCCGATCGTGCCGGCCGCGGGCGCGGGCTTGGCCCGCCACAGCTCCAGGCCGGGGGCCTGGAAGAGCGAGGTGCCGTCCGGGCGGATCACCTCCAGGTCGAACGCCGTGTCACACACGCCGATACGGTTCTCGGCGCAGCCGATGAAGAAGATGAACGGTGCAAGCGGCTGTCCGCGCCGGCCGATGCGGGTCGTGCTGATCGAAACGCCGGGAGTCCGCTGCACCCAGGCCTCCAGGAACTCGTCCGGGCGGTTCGAGAGCACCAGCATGGCGCCGAAGCCGTTCTGCAGCTTGCGCCAGGACTCGTCGGGGAGCGGCCTTCCGCCGCTGTGCCACTGGCCCGTGGCCGGGGCCGCCAGCACGATGCCCAGGAGTGCGGCGAGGATGAGCGTCGGAAGCGTTCGCGCCTGTCTCTTCATCGTCTTGCCTAGAAGGTGGCGATCGGGTTGAGCGGCGATCCCATGCCCTTCTCGATGCGGAGCGGTGCGGCCACGAAGAGGAACTCGTAGCGGCCAAGCTCGCGCGCCGTCGCCGCGAGGTCGTCGAAGTCGAGGTTGTCGAAGATGCCGACGCCGAGTGCTACCAGCGCCAGCCGGTGGATCGGCAGCCGGACGTCGTCGGAGAACTCGTGCGGGAACGCGTCGTTCCACATGTCGTGGCCGATGAACGAGACGCCCCGTTCCTTCAGGAAGTACGCCACGTCGGCGTGGTAGCCGGCCACGCCCTCCTCGGACGGGTTCCACGGGCCGAGCGTCGCCCGCCGCTTCCAGCGCCCGGTGTGCAGCAGGATGACGTCGCCCGGCTCGACCCGCACGCCCTGGATGCGCTCGAGCTCCTCGAGATCCGCCGCGCGAATCGCCGTGCCCGGCTCCACCCATCCCTCTCCGGAGTCCTTGCCGGGCAGCAGCGTCGCGTCGAACAGGATGCCGCGCGTGAAGATGCCTTCCCGCAGCGCGTGGATGCTTCCCTGCGGGCAACCCTCCGCCGCCCTGACCTGCTCGGCCGTGATCCCGTTGTAGCCCTTGCCCTCGAACATCACGTGGCACGCGACCGAGTCGAGGTGGCTGTGGATGACGCCGTGGTAGGTGCCGGTGTACTGGT
>WTGR01000790.1 GCA_011523485.1 Acidobacteriota bacterium | reverse complement strand
GACGTGCCGCAAACGCCGCCTGACGCTCATCTAACAATGATGTCGTGCACCCCGGGCTCTTGAGGAAGTGTCTCAATCTTGCGACAATCTCCAGTACGGGAAGTAAGGTTCATCGGGTCGTCGCTCGACGATCTTCGCGCCTTGCCGAAGCCCGCGCGGCAGGACATGGGCCGGCAACTCGATCGGGTTCAGCGTGGACTCGATCCGAACGACTGGAAGCCCACGTCCAGTGTCGGCCCCGGCGTCAAGGGGATTCAGGGTTCGCGACGACACCAACATCTACCGGAGCATCTACGTGACGAATCTCGACGATGCCGTCTACGTGCTGCACGTGTTCACGAAGAGGACACGGAGGACGCCGACACGGGACATCCGGCTCGCGAGGTCCCGACTGAGGGCGCTTCGGTCGCGGTAAACGGCGGGAGACATGACCATGGAGCTACACACGCGCGAGAGCGTTTGGGATGCCGTCGCGGACGATCCGGCAGAAGCGGCGAACCTCAAGCTGCGTTCTCAACTCATGGATGCGCTTGAATCGTACATCGGTCACGAGGAGATCACGCAGACAGAGGCAGCCATGCGGTTCGGGGTGCCGCGGTCGCGCGTGAGCGAACTCGTCAACGGCCGAATCAGCAAGTTCACCATCGACAAGCTGGTGAACATGGCTTCCCGAGTGGGAATCAGAACCAGGATCACAGTCGAGAGGAGTGCACGTCCTCGCTCCGTCCTCGACGCTGCAAGCGCAAGCGTTGGATTGGAAAACGCGAAGAAGCGGCGGAGAGTCGCACGTACGACCCGGTTCGCGCTCATTGCCGCCGTCGACTGGTCCGCGCGGTCACATCCGAGTCCGGCTCGCGAGACGGCGGACAGTGTCTGGATCGCCTGGAAGCAGACAGGTGACGACCCTCGACCGAAGTATTTCCGCACTCGAAGCGACGCGGTAGCGCACCTGGAGAGTCTGCTCGACGACACCCGGGGGCCCAGCCTGCTGGCCTTCGATTTTCCGTTCGGCTACCCATTCGGGAGCGGCATGGCCGCGAAACGGAACCTGTACGCAGAGATCGCGCGGCGGATCAAGGACGAAGCCGACAACTCGAACAACCGTTTCGACGTCGCTGCCAGACTCAATGCCGAGCTCAACGCCGACCGGCCGGGTCCGTTCTGGGGCTGCCCGCCGAGCGAGGAGAGTCCGACGCTGACGGCGAAGGCCGATAACCGCCGGGGCGGCCCATTCGCGGAACGGCGGCTGGCGGACGAGCGCCTCGCCGGTCGCGGAATCCAGACCTGCTGGAAGCTCTACACCAGGGGTGCGGTCGGCTCCCAGATGCTGCTCGGGCTCCCGGTTCTGCATCGCCTCCTCCAGCGCCCGGTCGCCAGGCTCTGGCCGTTCGAGACCGGTTGGGACCAGAAGCTCGACGGTACGGTACTCGCGGAGATGTGGCCGACGCTGTTTCATGTCGCGTACGACGTGCACCCCGTCAAGGATGCGTGCCAGGTTCTTGCATCGGTGCACTGGATGGACCAACACATCCCGGACGGCCTGGCACGGCCTGCGTCGATCGATTCCGACGAGGAGGCGAGAGTGATGGCGGGCGAGGGGTGGATTCTCGGTCTGGATGCGCGTTGACGTCCCAGCGGAGCTCACCGTCCCGGTCAGGCACGACGGTCGCGGCCGGCCCCGTGCCCCATCGCCCGCCGGTGGATCCCCTGCACCGTCTCTATCGTGTCCGCCTCTGCCGCCGTCTTGTCGCCGCGGTACCGCTTCACACGGGCGAACCGCAGCGCAACGCCGCCAGGGTATTGCGGACTTGCCTGCACGTCGTTGAACGCGATCTCGACCACCAGCTCCGGCCGCACGAAGACCGTGTGGCGGTCGCGTCCGACCTCGAGATCGAGAAACCGGCGCGTCTGCCACGCGAGGAGCTCGTCGGTCAGCCCCTTGAAGGTCTTCCCGAGCATCACGAACCCGTTCCGCGCGGGGTCGCGCGCGCCCAGGTGCAGATTGCTGAGCCACCCGCGCCGGCGCCCGCTCCCCCACTCGGCGGCGAGTACCACGAGGTCCAGCGTCGCGACCTGCTTGATCTTCAGCCACGCCGCGCCCCGGCTGCCCGCGGCGTAGCCCGCGGCGAGAGACTTGGCCATGACTCCTTCGTGACCGGCCCGACGAGCTTCGGCGACGAACGCCGCCGCCTCGCCGGGCCCAGGGGAGAGCACCCGGGGCACGAGCGATCGTTCTCCCAAGATCTCCGCAAGCGCGTCCGCGCGCCGGCTGAATGAGTCGTCAACCAGGTCCTGCCCGTCGACCAGCAGGCAATCGAAGAAGAACGGCGTCAGGGGCAGCGTGCGGCGTAACGCGTCAACGTCGAGCTTGCGGCCGAAACGGCGCATCGTCACTTGGAACGGAAGCGGCCTCCCATCGGATCCGAGCGCCAGCACCTCTCCGTCGAGGACCAACCGTCGCGGCGGCATGGCGCCCACCGCTTCGATCACCTCGGGGACCGCCGCGGTCACGTCGCGCAGATTGCGCGTGAACACCCTGACCTCGGCATCGTCCTTGTGCACCTGGACGCGGGCGCCGTCGAGCTTGTAGTCGAGCGCCATCGAGCCGAGGCGCGCCAGGGCATCGTCCACGCCGTCCGCGGACTGCGCCAGCATCGGCTGCACCGGGTGGAACACGCGAAGCGAAAACTGCGAAAGATCCGGATCGGTCTCGGCCAGCGCGGCCCGGGCCACCGGCCCGAGGCCGCCGGCCATCATCACCGCGCGACGCACCCGGGCCCCGGGCAGTCCGGCCGCACGAGCCACGGCGTCGGTGAGCACGCTCTCGAGCGCACCCTGGCGGATCTCCCCGTAGAGCAACCGCACCAGGAATTCCTGCTCGTCGCACGTCGCCCGCGCGAGCAGGTCGCGCAACTGCCGGACGCGAGCGGCCGTCGAGCCGCGGCCCCTCGTCGCAGCCACCCTCTCGAACGCACTGTCAACGGCCGCCAGCGTCAGCACGGGTGCGGATGCAGCCGGGACGGAACGGACCTCGCTCAGAGCGGAGAAGCCCACGCCTATGCGCCCCTGCGGCAGCGCGCCGCAGAGGAAGGCGACGGCGATCTCGATCTCCTCCGCGCCGAGCCGTCCCAGGAAGCCGGCCAATCGGCCGACCTTGTCGAGGCGCCGACCGGCCTCGCGCACATCGCGAGAGGTCGCTGCCAGATCACCCAGCAGGGTATCGGTCACGTCGAGTATTCGCCCCGGTCCGCCGCAACGCCATCGTGACCATCACACGGGAGCAAAGCGATCCGCCGCACCGTCCGTCACATACGGTCCGCCCCGCATGCATACGGCTTGAGCGCGGCGTAGACGGTGCGATGAACCGGGGTCGGGACGCCGTGCTCGCTCCCGAGGCGGACGACAGTGCCCGACAGCCATTCGAGCTCCAGGCGCCGTCCCCGTTCCAGGTCGACGAGCTGCGATGTCTTCCCGTTCGCGGGGCTGGCATCGAGGAGCCCCAGCACGCGTTCCTCCACGTCGTCGGGCAGACGTACGCCGAGCGCGCGCCCCACGGCCGCCGCCTCCTCGATGGCCCGGATGAGCATCCAACGGGCATCCGGGTCGCTGCGCACCGGCCCCACCGGCAGGCGCGTGAGCGCGGTGGCCGCGCTCGAGCCGGCGATGAGACAGAACTTCTCCCAGATCATCCGCTCGGTGTCCTCGAAGACCGCGGCCTCGACCCCGGCTGCGTTGCAGATGCGGGCGAACTCGCGTGCCCGCGGGCTCGAACCGCCCCCCGGCTCGCCGAAGGCAATCAACGGCTTACCAGCCATGCGGCCGAGCCAGGCGATCTCTCCGGGCGCCGCGATGTTGGCGGGAAAGTAGGCGGCGCCCGCCAGCGTCCGGTCCGGACCGATGGCCGCGGCGATCCGGGGCGCACTCTCGACACCGTTCTGTACGGTGACCACGAACGTATCCTGTCCAAGCAAGGGGCGGATCAACTCGGCCGCCGCCTCGGTGTCGTAGAGCTTCACGCAGAACAGCACCGTGTCGACGGCGCCGATCTCCGTGGGACGATCTGTCGCCTGGAGTCCGGTCACCTCCAGGCTTTCAGCGCCGCTGATGCGCAACCCGCGACGCCGTAGCGCCTCCAGGTGCGCCCCGCGCGCGATCAGCGCGACGTCATGCCCGCCGCGCGCCAGCTTCGCGCCCAGATAGCCGCCCATGCCGCCGGCTCCCATCACCGCGATGCGCACAACACCACCCCCTGCGAGCACTTGTCCCGCCTCGAGGCATCGAGGCGGAGAGCCACCAGTGGAATCGGCCTGGAAGCAAAGTGTAGCCCGGTCCGTGCCAAGTGACCGCGATGCCCTACACTGGCTGCTGTCCTGTCGACCATACTGCCGCGCCACGCCCGAACGAACTCCATGCCCTGATTGCGTTACGGCGACAATGTCGGGACAATGTCAGTGATGCAACCGTCGGAGAATCGCAGCGTCGACTGGACCGGTGTACGTCCGGACGACTCCCCCGTCGAACCCCTCGATGCCCGATCGTTCCTCGTACGTCTGCGGATGCTCGGCAAACGCGCCCGCGACCTGACCCTGCTTCGCAGCGCCTGGACGGAGCAGCGATCGCATGAAGAGCGGCTTCCTCGAGATACTGAACGCACTTCACGACCATCGCGTTGAGTTCGTGATCGTCGGCGGAGTCGCCGCCGCCCTCCACGGCGGTTCGCGCGTGACGTTCGATCTCGATGTCGTGCCCAGGCTGGAGCCGGAGTCCTGGCAGTCCGCGGTTGACCTCCTCTGGGAGCTTGGAGCCCGTCCCCGGATTCCCGAGCCGGTGGAGAGGATCCGCGATGTGGAGCACGTCCATCGCTGGCGGCGGGAGAAAGGCATGCTGGCGCTGAACTTCCGCACGAGTGACGGCAGCGTGGAGGTCGATCTGCTGGTCGGAGAGAGCGAGGCTTTCGACGAGCTCAAGCAGCGAGCAGTCGAAGTGTCGGTCGATCAGCGCACGTTCTTCGTGGCGTCCATCGACGACTTGATTGCCATGAAGCAACGTGCGGGCAGGCCGCAGGATCTGCTGGACGTCGCCGAGCTGCGCAGCATTCGGAAACGGCTCGGCTGAAACCGCAAGAGGGACTGAACGCGCCAAGAATGGGAACGGGGCTGGCCGAAACCAACCCCGTTGGTCCGTTCCACTCTACGCGAACATGCCGAGCGTATCGAACTTGCCGCCGAGCACGTTCTCCGACTTGCGGTAGCCGAGGTACTCGTCGATCAGCGAGGCGTACACCCGCCGGAAGTCGGTGGTGTACTGCAGGTTGTCGCCGAGCACGAGGTCCGTCAGGCTGACCGGCTTGCCGTACTGGCCGCCCTTGACCCCGCCGCCGAGCACGAACGAGACGTTGGCGGTCCCGTGGTCGGTGCCGAGGCTCGTGTTCTCCGGCACGCGCCGGCCGAACTCGCTGTGGATGAACACGGCCACCTCGTCCTGCTTGCCGAGGCGCTTCATCTCCTCGAAGAAGCCCCAGACCGCGTCGCAGCAGTACTGCACCTGGCGGTTGTGCGGGCTCTCCTGGTTGACGTGGGTGTCGAACAGGCTGTTGCGCAGCCGCACGTAGTAGAGCCGCGCCGGGAAGTCGTTCTCGATCAGCGCCACGACCTTGTCGAGATCGAGCAGGCGCACGTCACCGCGGGTGCTCGTGTAGTTCTCCCAGGCCTGGCTGACCAGGGCCGACGCCTCGCGCGCGCTCTGATTGACGTCGAGCAGGAACTTGTGGATCTCGCTGCGCGCCGCCTGCCCGTTGCCCAGCTTGCCGATGTACGGGCTCTGCGGGTGGAAGAAGTCGCGGCGGAACGCGCCGGGATCGTTGAAGACGACCGGAACGTGCTCGTGCGCCCGCACCGCGAGCGACTGCGCCGACGCTATGTTGACCAGGAAATTGGGTGACCCGGTCGGATCCAGGGCGTCGGCGGTGCGGCCGTACCAGCCGTAGGCCTCCCCGCTGTTGGGGGCGCCGGTGTGCCAGAACGAGC
>WTGR01000618.1 GCA_011523485.1 Acidobacteriota bacterium | reverse complement strand
GCCGGGAACCGCAGCACCAGGTTGGCGTCGGCCTCGTTGGAGACGTAGTCCTCCCAGGCGGGGTCGCCGCGGATGGTCCCGAAGAAGCTGTATGCCGACGGGTACCCGTACTGGTCGGCGTCGCCGACGGTGAAGCTGCCCACGAGCGCGCCGTCCAGGCGCACCTCGATGGTGTGGGACCGCCCCATCCCGACGATGTAGTCGTAGATCATCCGCCGCAGCCGGATGCGGATCTCGTAGTCGCCGTCCAGAGGGAAGTAGTGATGGATGGCCATCCCGCCGCGCGAGCCGAACGGCAGCTCGTCGCTGGCCCGGTCGTCCTGGTACATCAGCCGCGGCGTGCTGTAGGTGGCGGCCAGATAACCCGGCCCGATTGTCGGATCGCCCACCGCGAGGCGGCTCACCCGGTTGGCCGCGGCCAGGTAGCGCTCGAACAGCGCGGGAGAGACCGAAAGCACCTCGCTGTTGGTGTCGAAGCCCTGCTGGTCGACGTCGTCGGCCGGGAACAGCAGCCAGCTCTCGTCGACGTCGAGATCGATCAGGCTCCGGACGGCATTGACGTATTCAGCCGATGTCATCCGCCGCACGGCGGGGCGGCCCGGATACGGCTGCTCCGCCGCCACCCGGTCGAGCTCCGTCTCCAGCCACGTCACGAAGCCGTCGTGCGCCGCGCGGTCGGGACGGGGGCGCCCCGTCGGCGGCATCATGCCGAGCCGCAGCTTGCGGACCACCTTCTCCCAGGCCTCCGCGTCGGCGCCGACGTCGGCCAGGTCGAGCCCGTCGAAGGCGAACGGGACGGTGCCCCGCTCGGCCATCCGCTCGTTGTGGCAGGCGACGCAGTAGCGGTCGACCAGCGCCTGGTGGGCTGCTACTTGCGCGTTCGCCTCCTCAGCCGCGCCCGAAGCGGAAACCGCCGTCTGGGCCGCGGCAGAGCTTGCCGCCGCCAGCGCGACCAGCACGGCCGCCAGGATCCGCGCGATTCTCATAATCGCCCATTCTGGCGGGGCAACTATGTACTGTCAACGGGCTTTCGCAGGCCCTTGAGCAGAACCGCCGGCAATCTCTTCAACTGCTGCGTGCGCGGGTCGACCTCGAAGCCGCCGGATTCGAGTGCGGTCACTCCGAGCAGGGGCTCGGGATCGCCATCCCCGAACACCAGCGTGCCGCCGACGATCTTGCCCATGAACTCGATGCGCCCGACGGTGGTGTCCACGTCGATGGGACTGCCGTCGGCCAGCACGTACGTCTCGCGGGCGAGCGGCTGCAGGCCGATCTGTTCGAGGTGCCGCCGCGGCACCAGCGAATCGAAGGCGCCCGTGTCGACGAGGAAGCGCCCTGTCCATTGCCGTTCCGGAGCCGCCGGATTGCGGATCGTCACCATCACGTGGGTCGCACCCATCGGACCGCCAACCTCCGTTCTTCTCTCATTGTAGGGCGACGTCGATTGCAGGGCGACATCAATCCCGCGGCGGCTCGCCGGACAGCAGCGCCACGAAGGCATCCGGATCGTCGGGGGACATCACCACGACCTGATCGCCCTCGGACCGGTCGCGAAACCGCAGCACCACGGTGCGCGCGTGGTCGGTGACGAACGCTCGAAACGACCCGAGTGTCCGGCTGCGGAACCTCCCTGTGTACGAGAAGAAGCCGCCGTTCCCGCGCGTCCGCGAGGCTCGTCGAACCGCATCGGGCGAGACCGTCGCCGATTCGAGTCCGTCCAGCGGGACGGTAGAGGACCACCCCAGGCGGTGGACCCGGATGGCGTCCCCGGTCACCGTGTACCCGCGGACGATGAACAGCGCTCCGGCAAGCAGCGATACGACGGGGATGCAGACTGCGAGCAGCCTGCAAATCGCTTCCCCTTTCACCTCCCGCTCCCGGTAGAGCATCCGGTTGAGCTTCGGCCCGAAGCACACGGCGGCGCTGACCAGAAGAACGACGACCACCGCGACGATGGAGGTGGTGATGAGTGATGATCCCCACGGAGCGGTGAAGGTCATCGAGTTCATCCCAACTGCACCTCAATCAGAAGCCACGGAGGTTTCCGTCACGCGCGATCCGGGTCGTTTCTCCACTGGACATAGGAGTAGACGGTCAGGGCGCCAGTCCAGGCCAGCAAACCCCCGACGATTTCCGGGGTGCCGAGGCCCGCGCCAAGGATATCGGCGGCGATCAGGACGGGACTGCCGACATAGATCGACCAGGCAGCCGCCCGGTGCGTGCGCTCCCACGAATAGTCGCTCTTCAGCGTCCACGGCGTGCGCACGCCGAACAGCGGATTCCGGTCGACGTGCGAGAACAACGGGGCGACAGCGACCAGGACGAGCCCGAGAAGCGCGACGGCGTGGATCCGATAGCCCCGAAACGCGATCAGCAGGTCGACGTATGCCAAGAACATGACGGAGGTCAACAGCGTCGTCGTCCATGCCCAATACGAAACCCCGGCGTCGTCGGGGGCACCCTCCGCGTGGCTCATCAACCGCACCGGCGCGGTCCGTCGCGACACCATCCGGAAGATCCAGTACTGGATCACCGTGTACACCGGCAGGAAGAGCAACGCGAACGCTTTGGAAGCGTGGAAGTCCGGAGATGCGTCCCCGGACGACCACTGAATCGGCAACCGGTCCGGCAGGAACGGCCAGTTGGCTGCCGCCAGACCGAACATCAGGGCGAATATCGCGAGCGGGATCCGATCGTCACCGAGGAACTTCCGCATTCGAGATCACCCCCCAAGAGCCGTCAGCGAATGAGGTAGATGCCGACGACCGGCCACCCGTCGGATTCCGACACCGCCGTGACCCGCTCGCGGGCGTTCGGCCGCAACTCGTAGACGCCGTCGAACTCGAATATGAAGTAGTCGCCGGGCGGCGCATCGGGCACCGTCGACAAGCGTTGCGTGCTGCTCAGGGTACGGGACTCGACCGCGCCCAGGATGCCTTGCCGCTCTTCCATTGCGGTCCGAAACTCTTCGGGCGTCACCTCGTCCCGGAAGATGCTCCCAGTCGTGTCGTACGCTTCCGAGTAGCTTCCGGCATCGAGCAGCAACAACCACGCGTCGACCGACTGCCGCGCCGCGTCCTCGTCCGATTGCGTCTCGACAACGGGCGGGACGGTGGGAGTCGGCGCGGTCGGGCTGCTGCGGTCGTCACCGCACGCCGCAGCCCCCGTGACTGCAACGGCGAGCAGCATTGCCATCCACGTCCTGAGCCGATGTGATCTCATTTCCATCCTTCCCCTCGAAGCATTCCCCGTTGCGCGGTCGGCAGCTTCGTACCTTGCCTAGCCGCCCGCAGCCGGGAATGGCGAGAACGGAAGGAGCATGCGCTCCACCAGGAAGCCCGATGCAGCCTGTGCCGCGACGAACACTCCCGCGAACACCGCCACCGCCCAGCCGCCACGCAATCCGCAGGCAACCGCGAATCCCTTCCACATCAGCCAGAGCGTCCAGATTCCACAGGAGAACCCGACGAATGCCGCAACGAAGAATGCCCACGCCGGCGGCGGAACGATGGATCCGCCCTCGGCAACCGTCGACAGCATCTCCACGTTCGCACGGCGCATGGCCGGCAAGACACACAGCAGCGCGGCCACCAAGAGCGGAAATCGCGCCAGCGCCTGCGGGCCGGCAATGTCGACGAAGCGGACGGGCCGTGGCGCGAGGACACGCGCAACGAGGCCGATGAAGACGCTGAGCACGAACCAGGCCACGAGTCCCTCTCCGACGGGAACCCAGGCCGGCGCACCATAAGTGGGGGTGAAGTCCGGCAACCCGTCGAAGTGCAAGCCCCCGAGGGCTGCCGCCGGACCACTCGCAACGATCACGCTGAGCCCGATGAGTAGGGCGCGTGCCCCGTCGACCCTGATGAACGGATTGAAGAGCCACCGGGCGGTGGTCATCTCCGGTCGAACCGGATCGGGACTTGTCGTCTCCTGCGACATCGCCTCTCCCTGTTCACGGTCGGACCCGGGAACGCTGCCGTTCACTCGGGGGTAGTTCCCGCAGAGCTGTCGTCAACTCCGCATGAAGCGCGCGCGTGCGGCCGGCGTCCCGAAAGTTGATGAGCACGAAGGTCGAAGGCGTCCGCGCCAGAAGTTGTGGCGTGCTGTTCGTCCTCGTATAGAACATGCCCTCGCCGAGCGTCTCGACCCGAAAACGGCCGTTTCGCAGCTCGCCGAGCCGAAAGCCCCTCAGCCGACGGCGCCGGCGCGGCATGGTGGGCTCGAGCGAAGCCTCGACGATCGTGTGCAGCGACAGTGTGACGCCGTACTGCCCGGTGACCTCCAGATGGCGATCGGTGACTCGCACCTCGACCGGACGGCCGACACGGAGTGCGAGGATACCGACCACGAACAAGAGCGGAAGGAAGACGGTGAGAGTCAGCGCCCACAGGATCGCCCTGTGGGAAATCTGCCATGGCCCATCCGGCTCACCTTGTCCCTTTACGAACACTCGACGCCTTCCTCGGTCCAATCACGGCGCGCAGAACGTCAGCTCCCTCCGGGTACACCCGCGGCCGCCAGGCCCCCGAGCAGCCGGCCCAGCAGGAACTTCGTCGCCACCTCGCCGGCGATGACGGCCGCCACGAAGATCGCCACCGCCCGGCCTCCCCTCTGGTGGCACGAAACGGAGAACGCCTTCCACATGAGCCAGACCATCCAAATCACACACACCGAGCCGAACAACCCCGAGACGGAGCCGGCAACGGTCGGCATCGCGATCCGGCCCTCCGCCAGGGCGGCGGTCATCTCCTCGTTGGCACGCCGGACCGCCGGCGGGACGCACGCCAGGGCGGCGAGCAACAGCGGAAACCGCGCCAGGGCCTGCGTGCCGGCGATGTCGACGACGCGGACGGTCCGCGGCGCGACCAGCAGCGACACCAGAACCAGAAGCACGGAAATCACGGACCAGTTCAAGAGGCCTTCCACGATCGCCACCCGGAGCGACACGCGGTACCCCGGGTGGAAGTCGATCAGTCCGTCGAAGTGAACGCCGCCCGCGGCCGCGGCCAGTCCGCTGGCGACGATCACGATCAGCCCAATCGCCAGCGCCTGCCCCCCGCCGATGCGGACGAACGGATTGAACAGCCATCGGACGACGGTCATCTCTCGCGGAACCACGGCGCCATGGGTCGTTTCCTGCGGCATCGGCGTCCCCCCTCCTGCGGCCTCGGTGTCTTCGCTTGCGGCGTCGGGGCTGTCACCGGTGGCATCGGTGTCTCCTCATCCGCTTCCGCCATCAGCGTCAACTCCGGCAGCATCTTCTGCCGCCGCCTCCGCCTCCTGCGATTCGATGATCGCGCTCAGGCGCGCGATCAGGTCATCCAACCGGTTGCGGACGGTCGGATACGACACGCCGTACAGTTTCGCCATCTCCTTCAGGCTGCCGCTGCGCAGGATGAAAGCGAGCGCGAATTGCTGATCCTCGCTGCCGAGCCGCGACAGCGCCGGCAACAGGTAGTCGCCCTGAACCGCCGTCTCGCACTCCGGACACACGAGCCGCGCCACCCGCAGGTCACCGCTGCAACTCGGACACGAGGTCGGCAGCCGTCCTCGGCGAGCCACACCTTATTGTGACAAGACGCGACACTTTATTCAATTACATTTGAACAAAAATTACCTGTAGCTAATTTATATGAACTCGCGACGCGCGATGCCCGGTGCTCCAGAGGACAACATCTCGCTCCGTGAACCTCGCCCGGCAGTCCGTGGCGGAACCCCGCGCAGCGCCGAGAGCCGTAACGCGCGCGCGTGGCAACCCTGCTTGTCCGGACCGCTTGGAGGACGCCCCGGTTTCGAGCATGATCGATAGAGGAATCGCGATTCATGATCGACCGTCCTCCTGGAAGTCCCGCGCCGCCATCCTGCTCGGGTCCCTGGCCCTCGTCTGGGCCGTTTCCCTGTACGGCCTGTTCGTGGACGAGCGGCTCGTCTACGCCCTGGCGCTCGTGCCGCGCCGCATCGAGGGCCTGCCCGGCATTCTGAGCGCGCCCCTGGTGCACGGCTCGTTCGCCCACCTCCTCGCGAACACCC
>WTGR01000252.1 GCA_011523485.1 Acidobacteriota bacterium | reverse complement strand
GGCGACGGGATGCCGATCGCGCGCCAAGCTCTGTTCGAGGCGCTCGACGTCACATCGATCGTAAACGGTGCGGAACTGAGGCAGACGAAGGTGTGGCCGCAGATCTCGGCACCTTTCTGCATCCTGTTCGCCACGAACCGAACCCCCGGGGTCGAGGCCGGGTTTCGTTTCGTCAGCCCGCGGATCGAGGACACACTGAACAGCGCCGGGGAAATGCGCATCGACGCGGTGAACGCGGAACCCAGGCGCGGCTACTTGCACAGCGGATTGCGTGGTCCCATGTCGAGCGACTGAAGGGGCATGCAAGCGCATGAGAAGTCCGGCGCCTCATCCTCGTCCCGACCATGTCGCGGAGTTGACCCGTGGCCTTCGGCTGCCGCTGGCGGCCATTGCGGGCGACCATCTGGAAGTACTGGCGGACGGCTTGCGGCAGGCGTTCGGCGACCTTCGCACGCGCAGGTCCGATGCCATAGCAACCGGCACGGAGCCGGAAGTGACCGCTTTGATGGAGGCGCGGCTGAACAGGCTGATTCTCGAAAACCCTCTCTGGGGGCAGCTCGTCCTTTACGTCGGACGGGGAGTGGAGACCATCAGTTTCGACGGATCCCACCTCGAAAAACGTCCAGACCTCTCGATGTTCTGTCAGCCGCCGACCAGCGTTTTCCGTTGGTCGCGGAAGCGAAGATTCTCGACGCCACGGCGTCGAAGACGACAAGTCGGTATTGTGAGAACGGGATTCGCCGCTTCGTGGAAGGCGAGTACGCGTGGGGCAACCGCGAAGCATTCATGATCGGCTACGTGCGGGATGGCTCGTCGATCGATACGACGCTCAAGGACTCTCTGTCGAAAGCCATGGAATTGCACCCTGACCGCTACCTGGTGGAAGCGCTCCCTGTTCCTGTCGAGTCCGACTCTGTCGACTTGGCCTATACGCGGCATGGTCGGGACTTCGTGTATGGCAGCCAGCGACCGCCAAACAGCCCCGGGCCGATTTCGATCTGGCATTTGTGGCTAACGTAGGCGGAGGGCAGAGGCATGGTCCGTGCCGCCATCACTCAGTCGCGTCACGCGGGGACGGCGCTGATCGGCAACGACTCCAGGCCGCGTAGCACGATGCCCCAGCGAAATCTGGGACGGTCCGTGAGCAGCCGGAGCGACGAGTAGCGGTCCAGGAGCATCTCCAGGGCGATGCGTCCCTCCAGGCGGGCCAGGGGCGCGCCGATGCAGTGGTGGACGCCGCGGCCGAACGAGATGTTGCTGCCCTTGGCACGCAGGACGTCGAGCCGCTCCGGATCGTCGAACACGTCCGGGTCGCGGTTGGCCGCGCCGATGGCCAGGACGGCGCCGTCGCCGCGCCGCAGCGGAAAGCCGTTGATTTCGCAGTCATCGACCACGCCGCGGACATCGAGCTGGACCGGGGTGTCGAAACGCAGCAACTCCTCGACCGCCGCCGGTATCCGGCTCGGGTCCTCCCGCAGAAGCGCGAGTTGCTCCGGATGCCGCAGCAGCGCCAGCACACCGTTGCCGATCAGGTTCGTGGTGGTCTCGTTGCCCGCAATCAGCAGCAGGCGCAGCATCAGCAGCATCTCGCGCTCGGTGAGGGAGTCTCCCTCTTCTTCCGCCTGGGCGAGGGCGCTGACGATGTCGTCCCGCGGCTCGCGGCGCCGGGCCTGGATGATCGGCATGAGGTAGGCGTCGAGCGTCTCGCCGGCGGCGGCGGCCCGCGCTCTCTCCGGCGCGGTGATCGTCGGTTCGAGCAGTCGCGCGCGCGCATCCGACCAGTGCTTGAAGCGGGCCCGGTCTTCCGGCGGCACGCCCAGCATCTCGGCGATCACGATCACCGGCAGCGGGTTGGCCACCGCGGTCATCAGGTCGAATCCCGCGGGATCTTCCACGTCGTCGAGCAGTTCTCCCATGATCGTGCGGATATGCGGTTCCAGCGCATCGACCGCCCGCGGCGTGAACGCCTGGTTGACCAGCGCACGCAGGCGCGTATGTTCCGGCGGGTCGAGGAACAGCATGGTCCAGTCCGCCCGCGGCGGCGCGAAGTCTCGCCGGTGCTTCGACACCCTGCGGTTGCTGGGCATGTTCGAGAACCGCTTGTAGTCGCGAAGGATGGCCTCCACGTCGGCGTAGCGGGTGAACACCCAGGCTTCCAGCAGCCGGCTGCGGTGGACCGGGGAGCGGGTACGCAGCCGCTCGTAGGTGGGATACGGGTCCTGGATCGCCCGGGCGGACAGCGGGTTGTAGGCCACGCCGCTGCGCCAGTACTCCGGCAGCGTCACGGCACCGGCGGCCAGCGACTGCACCGTCGACCGCAGGCCGGTCAGCATAATCGCCCTCCGAACATGCAGACGGCCACCTTGTCCGCGAAGGGGCGGCGACTCATGCCGATCCCCCGCGTGGAACGTCGTTCCACCACCGCTGGCGCTGCCGTTCGACAGGCTGATCCAGGGATGGGGGGAGCCGGCGGTGAAGTCGGCGTCGCCCTCCTCAGTACGCGAGCGCGTAGCAATCGCGCCTGGGATCGCCTGCCGCCAGCCGGTTGCCGGTGGCCGGATCGATGAGGACCGCGGTCGCGCAGCCGGACATCCCGAACGGCCGGACCTCGTTCACGTGGTGTCCCCGGCGCCGCAGCTCGTTCGCCACCTCCGACGAGATGCGCGATTCGAGATCCATCCGGTTGAAGCCGGCGGCGTGCGGCCAGAAGGACCCGTGCAGGTGCTGTGTTCGGACGCGCGGCCACGCGATCGCGTCGTGCAGATTGGGATACCAGTCTTCCCAGAACTCGACGACGTTCAGGAACGCCTGCAGGATGGTCTGATCCTGGTTGTCGCCGCCCGGCGTGCCGATGGCCATCAGCGGCTCCCCGTCCTTGAACACGATGCTCGGCGTCAGCGTGTAGCGCGGCCGGGCGCGCGGGCGGATCTGGTTGGCGCGGTCCGGATCGAGCCAGAACTGCTCGCCGCGGGTGCTGAGGCCGATGCCGGTCTCCCCGAGGATGACCCCGCCGCCGGTCCAGCCGCCGCTCGGCGTGGCGTCGAAGATGTTGCCGTCCTCGTCGATGACCGCGATGTGCGTGGTGTCCTTCAGCCCGCCCGCCGACGGCACGAACGACCCGTCGGCGTCGCTGGCCGCCACCCCGTCCGCGATGTCGGCGACCCAGAACGGCCAGTCGTTCACGTTCGGGTCGTGCGGCAGCGGGTCGCCCGCCCGGAACGCGCGCGACGCCACGGCCGGGTCGATCTGTGCCGCGCGCTCCTGCGCATAGGTGGTGGAGAGCAGGCCCTCGGCCGGCACGTCGACGAAATCGGTATCCGCGTAGTAGGTGTCGCGGTCCGCGTAGGCCAGCTTCATCGCTTCGACGACGGTGTGGATGTAGTCGGGGCTGTTGTGGCCCATCGCCTGCAGGTCGAACTCCTCCAGGATATTCAGGGCCTGCAGCAGGACCGGGCCCTGGCTGTTGAACCCGTGCTTGTAGATGGTGTAGCCGCGGTAGTCGGTGGTGGTCGGCTCCTCGACCCGGGAGTAGAACTCGGCGAAGTCGCTGAGCTCGAACGGCGCGCCGTGCTCCTGCAGGAAGGCGACCATCTCTTCGGCGATGTCGCCCTTGTAGAAGCGATCACGGGCGGCGGCGATGCCCTGCTCGCGGCCGAGATGGGCGGCGGCCCGCTCCGCCTCCACCATCCTCGTGAGCGTGGCGGCCAGGGTGGGGAACTTGATGGTCTCGCCCGCCGCGTAGAGCGAGCCGTCGGGCTTCAGCCAGAAGCGCTGGTTGTCCGGCCACGCCTCCATGAACTCGAGGTTCGCCTCGATGGCGCGCGCCGTGAGCGGGCGCAGCGGGAACCCGTGCTCCGCGTACTCGATGGCGCGGGCCGCCACTTGCTCGAAGCGCATCGTGCCCCAGCGCTCCAACACGGTCAGCACGCCGTGGAGCGCGCCGGGGACGACGGCCGGGTCGAGGCCTTCGCCGAACAGGTCGCGTTCCCGCGACTCGTACCATTCGATGCTGGCCCCCTTGGGCGCCCAGCCCTGGGCGACGACCGAGGTGACCTTGCCCTCGGCGGCGGGGTAGACCAGCACCAGCGACTCACCGCCCAGGCCGTACAGGTCCTGCTCGATGACGCCGCCCACGAGCATCGCCGTTACGCCCGCGTCGAACGCGTTGCCGCCCTGGATCAGGATCTCGAACGCGGCGGCCGAGGTCAGCGGATGTCCCGTCGACAGCCCCGCGTGCGGTCCGGAGACGGCCGGGCGCTGGGCCTGAAGCGTCGACGTCGCCAGGGCCAGCAGCAGTCCGGCCAGAACGAGGTGGAATACGGTTCTGCGCTGCATCATGATGTCCACTCCCGATTCAGGACCGCGGTTGTCCGGGGTCCACGTCCGCCGCCGCACCGGCCTCGGTCCAACGACGAACCACTCGACTATCCGACGGAGCTCGCTTCACTCGCTGACCGCGGAAATCCGTCTCATTCGCCGACCGCGAAGGCCGCCTCATTCGCTGACGACGAAGTCCGCCGACCACTCGTGCGGGCCCCAGTGCACGACCACTCGCCCCCGGTCGGGACCGGTCGGAACCAGCGTGGCCCCGAGCGGACGGAACGAGCCCGCCGTGCGCGTGTAATCGACCGCGATCTCGGCCACATCGAACGCCGAATCGTACTGGGTGCCCCAGGAGTCCGCCTCGTGGTTGAACACGAACCGCCACCCGTCGTCCGCCTTCCGCAGCCAGATGCCGTAGAAGCCGGCGAAGCCGGGGGCGAGGTTGCCGGTCGGAATATCGGTCTTGCCGAAACGCAGCGAGACGTCGCTCTTGAGGCGCAGCACGGGCGCGCGAATCATCTCGATGATGTCGCCGGCCCGCGCCGCCGCCACGTTCGGGTAGTCCTCGTCCTCGACGTCGATGCTCTTCCAGTACACGAGGGTGATGCCCGCACCGTTCGGCAACACGAGAGCGGTCTCGTTCCGCTCGGAGAGCAGGTTGCCGCGCGCGATCGCCTCGTTCGAGTCCACCGCCTCACGAGCGGTGCCGCGGCCCGACACGCGCGCCTGGCGCGGCGTCTCGGGGAGCTCCTCGAACCGGAAGTCGGCGCTCCAGGCGTGGCGCCCCCAGCGCAGCGCGAGCCGGCCCGTCTCGGCTCCCGTTGCGTGAAGCGACGCGCTGAACGTCGGCGCCGCGGTTGCGGTTTCGCGATGGCTCAACGGGACGCTGCGGACGTCTCCACCGTCGGTCGGATGGATCTCCAGTTGCCAGCCCGACGCGTCGCGCACGAGCCAGAGGTCGGGGTCGGCCGGCGCCATCTCCTCGTCGGACTCGTCCGCTTCCTCGGCGTCCTCCTCCGATTCCGCTGCCTCGCCGGCCTCGGGCTCCGCCTGTCGCGCGGCGACGATGGCCGCGATCTCCGCCTCGATCGCTTCGATGTCCGGCTGCAGTGCACCGAGACGCAGGGCGCGATGCGCGTCCAGCGCGCCAACTCTCACCCGGGAGCCGACCGTCCCGGAGAGTAGCCACTGATAGGCATGGTGTTCCGCCCGCAACTCGGGTGGAAACGCCACGGCGATTCCCTGGGTCTCCAGGGTGAGCGACGCGTGCACGAGGCCGTCCGCCTCGTTGCTGGGTTCCGGCGTCTGCGCGCCGGCGACCGTAGCGGTCAGGCACCAGGCCGCACCCGCGGCAGTCAATACGCGCCCAACGCTTCCGATGCCGCCCCGCGGGTGGGCGGCGCCGCCTCCGTCACTGGTTCCGAGCATGCGATATCTCATGGAGAAAACAACAAGGGCGGGGCCAAAGCAGCCCCGCCCTCTGGAGAATGTCGAACCGCCGTGGCGGGTTCGTCAGTTGTTGTTGGTCGTGGCCGGCATCGCCTCGGTCTCTTCGATCTCGGCGTAGCCGATGAACCCGAGCGACATCTCGTCGTCGGTCCGCGGCCCGTGGCCCACGAAGCGGTTCGGGTTGAAGCCTTGCCGCGAAGCGCGCTCCGGCGAGTTGTCGTACCAGAAGTCGACGTCGATGCGGGTGCCCTTCGGCAGCAGCT
>WTGR01000472.1 GCA_011523485.1 Acidobacteriota bacterium | reverse complement strand
TCAGAAGCGCACGGAGCCGCAGGCGAGCCTTGTGCACCTGCGACTTGGAGGTGCCCGCCGCGATGCCGAGCAACGCGGCGATCTCCTGGTGCTCGTAACCCTCGACGTCATGCAGCACGAACGCGGCGCGGCAGCCGTCCGGAAGCTGCGCAATCGCCCGCTCGAGGTCCAGGCGGGCGATCGGGCTGGAGGCCCGGGCCCGCGGCTGCGGCCGCGTCTCGTCCGCCAGCGATCCCGTCCGCGCGTCCTGCCGGGCGGCGCGGCTCCGAAGGTGATCCAGACAGCGGTTGACCGCCAGCCGGTGCAGCCAGGTCGACAACGCCGCTTCCTGCCGAAAGCTGTCCAGCTTCCGATACGCCTGCAGGAAGATGTCCTGCAGCAGCTCTTCCGCATCGGCCGCGTTGCCCGTGAATCGCCAGGCCAGCGAGTAGATCCGCTTCGCGTGGGTGCGATAAAGCACCTCGAAGGCCGGCTCTTCCGCGTTCGTGTCGGCGGCGCTCTCCTCCGCCCTCGTTTCGGTGGCCGGCGGCAAGCCCTCCACCACCCGCGTCTCGATCATCAATGGGTTGGACGGCGCCGGCGCCGCTCGGGTTGCCTCGCGTTTCGCGGTACCGTGGCAGGTCCACTTCGCGCGGACACGCCCGAGATGCGCGCACAGGAGCGCCTGCGGGCAGAGGTCGAGCGCCGCGAGAGAACGCGGTAGGAATCCCCGAGACTGTAGGATCGGCGAACGCACTGCAAACGAAGTCCTGTAAAGAGGATCGCCAATGGATGAAGTGAAGATATGGGCGCTCGATGGTGACTCCAGCGTCGTGCCCCTGGCGTCGAAGGGCCAGACGGACACCGAATCACTGCTGGAGGAGACTCTCGTCAGGAACCCCGACCTGCTGATTCCGGGACTCAGGCTCGTCGGCAGGCAGACGCCGACGGACGGTGGGCCGCTCGATCTGCTCGGGGTGGATGAGGACGGCAGGCTGGTCGTGTTCGAGTTGAAGCGCGGGACGCTGTCACGGGACGCCGTTGCGCAGATTATCGACTACGCCTCCGACCTGGACAACAAGACCGACGCCGCACTGGCCGAGCACATCGCCGCCCACTCCGGTGTGGGCGGCATCGAGCAGATAGAGGACTTCGAGGAGTGGTACGGGGAGAACACCGAGGGCCAGAGCCTCGACTCCCTCAAGCCGTTACGCCTGTTCCTGATCGGCCTGGGGGTCGACGACAGGACGGAGCGGATGGTGAGGTTCCTCGCCGAGAGTACCGGCATGGATATCTCGTTGCTGACCTTCCACGGCTTTGCGTACGACGGCAAGACGTTCCTCGCCAGGCAGGTGGAGGTGGAAGCCGCCGCAGACCCCGGTCCGCGCCGGTCAGGGTCATACGTGAGCAGGGCGGAGAGAAGAGAGCGGCTGGCGAGACGCGTGGAAGACTCCGGCGTAGCCGAGATCTTCAGCGCCGCGAAAAGCATGTTCGAAGAGAATTGGCCCAAATCCAACACAAGACCCACAGCCAGTGGACTCAGTGTCAAGCTTCAGACATGGTCATATGCACGCCTCAATGTTTGGAAAGGAGGCGTGGGGATAGTCTTCTTCCCGCGCGCCAAAGCGTTGTGCCCGGACGAGTTCAGGCAGCCGGTGAGGGAAATCCGACACGATACGTGGCCGCAGAATCGAGAGCCGGTGGAAGATCCCGATACCGCGATCCAGTTCAAGTTCACTGCCGAAGAATGGGAAGAACACAAGGAGCGCCTGTCCGCGCTGACGACGGCGGTATACGAAGCCTGGAAAGACAGCGGCCAATAGCAGGATACGGCCGCCGTCGACTCATCTGCAAGGCGGCGCCTGTTCAATCTGCAAGGCGGCGCGCCGCCGAGCGAGGAACCGGGCCCGAGGAGCAGCCGGATGTCATCGTCGTTCTCCGCGTCGTCAGTGACCCGCTCGGCGCCAGCGAGCAGACGTGGGAGCTCGACCAGCGGCGGAATACGCGTGGACCCCGGCTCCGCCAGAAGCGGACCGGTCGCCTCGGTGGAGAAACGCAGCGCTCCCTGCCGCGCCTCGTCGTCGACCAGCAGGAGGACGCCCGCCTCGGAAAGGGCCCGTGGAGCGCGCCCTCTCGCCGCGCGCGGCGGCGCTCCGCGCGACGCATCAGGAGCCGGCCCCAGCGGTCGGGCGTCGAATCGCCGATGGCGCCGAACAACGACCGTCCGGGTGCGGTATGAAACGGTCCGGGAGTCAGAGCCAGGGCAGGCTCGAGGGCGAAGCGCTCCGCATGCTCGAGCCACCCGGGGTCGTACTCGAACGAGGCGCTCTCCCGGCCCTTCCGGCTTCGCCACCACAGACGTCCGACGAAGACGGACACGCCACGGAGATCGACGGAGACGAGGATCTCTCTATCCATCAGCTACCGGTAGCCGGCGTCCGGCGGCGTCGACCGCGAATGCGCTTGGGCAGCGCTTCGGCTTCGAGATCCAGGCCCACCGCGTCGTTTCTCGGATCGGCCAGTTCCCCGAGGCGCTCCTCCAGCCCCAGCACGAACAGCACCGTGGCGTAGGTGCCGAGGGAGACGCCGGGATCACCCTGCTCGACCTTGTGCAGGGTCGTGCGGCTGATCCCGGCGCGTTCCGCCATCGTTGCGGTGGGAATGCGGCGGCGTCGCCGGGCGTCGCGGATGTCCGCGCTGAGCTTGCTGAGAGCACGCCCGACCGGCAAGGGCAGGGCTTGGCTTCGTCGTGCTCTCATATCGTCCATAATTATAGACGTATACAGATATAAAGCCTGTGTTTGCGGACGTCATAGCTGCCGCCACCACTGGAGCGGACCCGTCGCCCCACTGAGGCCGGCAAACGGCTCGCGCGATTCACCGCAACGCGCGGTCATTCTCGGTGTGTCGGAAACACGTCTCTCCCGCGCTGGAAGTCTGCGCCGCAGAGGCGGTGCAGGCTTCCAGACCGGCTTGGTTGAGCGGCAATCGGAGCCGCAGGCGACGGTTGCCGGGCTAGAATGCGGTCGACTCGCGGTCACTCGACGGATGCCTGCAGACACCTCTCCCGACGGTCGCCAATCCGAAACGGATTCGGGCGGCGGGCTGCCGGACCGGATACCGCGCTGGCTGCGCGATCCCCTCGTCGTCTTCGTGCTCCTGGGCATCGGTGTGTTCGCGCTCGACGGCTGGCTGGCCGGCAGCGAAACGTCGCGACCCGTGATCGAGATCACGTCCCATGAGGTCGAGCGCCTCCGCGCACGCTGGATCGCGCAGTGGGGCCGCGAACCTGCGGGACCGGAGTTGCAGACGCTGATCGACGAAGCGGTCGATGAGGAGATCCTGTACCGCGAGGCGCAGCGCCTCGGCCTCGACCGCGACGACGCTATCGTGCGGCGGCGGCTCGCCCAGAAGCTGACGTTCATCCTGGAGGATGCGGGCGAGACGGGGCCTTCGTCGCAAGCGGAGGTCGAGGAGTACTACGCGCGCCACGCCGAGCGCTACCGCCGATCGGGGCGGACGACATTCGACCACGTGTTCCTGTCCGGGGACAGCAGAACAGACCCGGCGCGCGACGCCGCGCCACTGCTCGACCAAGTGCGCGCCGGCGACGGAAGCGGCTGGCAGCGGCTGGGCGATCCCTTCATGCTCGCCCGCACCTACTCGGACCGAAGCGACCTGGAGATCGCCGGACTCTTCGGCCAAGGCTTTGCGGACGCAGTGTCCGAGCTCCCCGTGGGCGGCTGGAACGGACCAGTGGAATCCACCTACGGCGTGCACGTGGTGCGGGTGAAGAGCCGGACGCCGTCCCGGGCGCCGGCCCTCGCCGAGGTTCGGGATCGGGTGACCGCGGACCTGCACGAGGACCGCCGCCGCGAACGGAGCCGGGCCGCGTACCAGGAACTGCGCGACGACTACGAAGTGCGGCTTCCGGCGACAGCGAGCGACACCGGATCCACGCGGGAATAGATGCATCGCCCCACAAGCGAGTTGCGGGCCGCATCCAGAGCGGGCGCAACCGAAGCAGGGCTCCGATTGTCTTTGCCTCAGTCGCCGGACTCGGCATCGCGAGCACGCCGCCGAGCATCGCGAGCGCTTGTGCAAGCATCGCAACGGCGAAGCGCCACGTCAGCCGAGCCTCAAGGCTTGCGAGCTCGGTGTGCAACGCCTCCAGTGTCACGTGATCACCGTGCTCAGCGACCTCCCGAACGGCATCCGTGATTGCGGCGGCCTGCTCGGTCGAGAGGCCGTGAGGCGCGGGCAGAGAGGACCCGCTGACCGGCCTCCCGGAGATTCAGCTTAGAACGGAAGCTTGATATCCACATCGAGCTTCAACCCAGCCGTCTGGGCAGCGAGGTCGATGACCTTCCGCTTGTAGTCATCCGCGAGCGTCGTGTTCAGCGCCATTCTGCCGGACGCATCATCTACATGCGTCTCCGGGCTGTCAAGTCTCCGGACAGTGGTACAACGCGAGCGTTACCGGAGCGGACATCGCCTCACTGATCGCCGTGCAGGCGACTCCGCGCATGGTCTCACGGCCGCTCAGCCGTACCGCGGCAGAATACACGGATGAAGCAGCGGGGACTCTACAAGGGGCGCCACTACACCGATTACCCCCCCGACCAAGTCCGTAGCCTCAAGCGTGCACGGTCGGTCGCCGCCGTCACCCTGAGGGCCACGACTGCCCGTTGCCCCCGACGTGCGAGGCCGGGGCCGCCGGGCGGCCGAGTCGTGAGGTTGCACCATGAGCCGATCTCCGAGTGCTTCGCGCACTCCCGAGTGAAGGAGGCTCACAGTGATTCGACCCCTTGGTTTGCTGCTCGCTCTGCTGCCCGCGGCTGCTGCCGCACAGCCCAATGTCTCCGTCGGAACCAGTGCGACCCTCGGCTACCGCCAGTACCTCGACGTCCCCGGGCAGTGCTGTCCGCTCTGGACGTGGCTGGAATTCGGCTCGGGACACTTCCGACTCCATCTCGACTACCTCTACAGCTACCGCGAGTCGGAGAGCCACGGAGGGTACTCGCTCGATGGAGACAACCCGTTCGGACTCGGCGGTCCGCAGAACGCGAGCCTCTCGTGGCACAGCCTCCGGGTAGTACGACGCCACGAGGCCGGCGCGATGCTGGCCTGGACAGCCCGCCAGCGCCCCGAGTACACGTTGAACGTGCTGGCCGGGGTGTCCTACTGGAACTCTCACGTCAGCGACTGCCAGGCACGGGAAGGCCCGATCGAACAGGTCATCCCGACACCGGAGGGATACTCCGACGATCCGGACCATATCGTGTACGCGTGGCGCCTGACCGAAGGCGACCGGGTCAGGTGCCGGGAGGCGCACGGGGGCTCGATCCGGGGCATCGCCGAAATCGGGATCTGGCCCAGCGCCGGCGTCACCCTCGACGTGCCGCTCGGGGAGAGGGCCTACTTCCGTGTGGGGTACAGGATGCTGTTTCAGGCAACGGTGGGGCTCGGGGTGAGGTTCTGAACCGGAGCCACGACCTTCCGGCCTTCCGGCCGGAAGAGCTCAGGGAGGAGCGACCCCGCACGGCTCCCGGCGTGCTGCCACCGATTCAACGAGGCCTTCAACGCGATCGCCGGTGTCGGCGCCGTGGCTGGACGCGTCCCCCTGACGTATGGGAGAGTCTCGCATGACGGCACTACGCCTCGCGGCCTGCCTGTTGACCCTGGTTGCTCTCGCCTGCGGCCAAGCCGACTCCCCGCCCGACAACGCACCAACGATGGCCGTGGGGGCGGACCGCCCCGTCGTGGAGTGGAGCCCGCCGAGCGCGCCGGCCCAGCCGGCCGACCTGGTCCCGCGGGAGCCCTGCGCACATCACGACCCGCTACGGCAGGTCTTCTTCGGCGACCTGCACACCCACACCGCGTTCTCGCTCGACGCCCTCGGACGCGGCGGCTTCCAGACGCCCGACGACGCCTACCGTTTCGCGCGCGGCGAGGAGATCGGCCTGAGCCCGGTCGACGCCGAGGGCCGGCCGATGCGCACGGCGCGGTTGGACCGCCCGCTCGATTTCGCGGCGGTCACGGATCACTCCGAGTGGCTGGGCGAGGTGGCGGT
>WTGR01000083.1 GCA_011523485.1 Acidobacteriota bacterium | reverse complement strand
TTCGAGATGAACAGTCGTCTTCGAGTGTTCGCCACGGTGCTCACGGTCGCTCTGCTGGCCTCCGGGCCGGCGTTCGCCCAGAGCCAGTCGGAAAGCGCCCCGGCCGCGGATCCGGTCTGGGAGATGCCCCGTCTGGCGGACGGCCAGCCCGACCTGCAGGGCTACTGGACCACCCAGACGTTCACGCCGATGGAGCGCCCCGAGTATCTGGGCGACCAGGAGTTCTACACCGAGGAGGAGTTCGCGCTGCTCCAGTCGCAGTTGACGGTCGACGGGGCCGACCCGCTGGCGCGCTTCGTCATCGAGATCGAGGATCCGGAGGAACGGGCGCGGCAGCTCGACCAGACCCACCGCGACGAGACCTACGTCCACTACGACAACGCCATCTGGCTCGCCACCCCGGTGCCGAAGGGATTGTCCACCCGGCGGACCTCGCTGATTGTCGATCCGCCGAACGGCCGGATCCCGCCGCAGAACGAGCAGGCCCTGGCGCGGGCCGAGGCGCGGCGCGCGGCGCGCGGCGACCGGGGGGCCTTCGACGGCTACGAGCTGCGGCCGCACAGCGAGCGCTGCCTCAACTACCGCTACAACGCGCCGCCGATGCAGCCGCCCTCGTACAACGACATCCACCAGATCTTCCAGACGCCGACGCACGTCGTGATCTTCACCGAGCAGAGCACGAACGGGCCGCGCATCATCCCGATCGACGGACGGCCGCCCATGTCGGAGAAGATCCGCCAGTGGCCGGGCGACTCGCGCGCGCGCTGGGAGGGCGACACCCTGATCATCGAGAGCAGCCACTTCAACGACAAGAACGCGTGGCAGGGATCGAGCAGCGGTCTGAAGGTGGAGGAACGCTTCACCCGCGTGTCGGACGACCGGATCCACTTCACGTTCACGGTGGACGACCCGGCCACCTGGGATCAGCCGTGGAGCGCCGAGGTCCCGCTGACGACCACCGAGGGTCCGATGTTCGAGTACGCCTGTCACGAGGGCAATCACGACATCCGGCACATCCAGGAGGTCTACCGCAACATCGAGCGGCAGGAGGCCGAAGCGGCGCGCTGACCGCGTCGGCGGGGCTCCCGGCCCGGGGGCCCCGCAGCGCCGCCGCTCCGGGCGGTGCGAATCGATCCGCTGCCGGCGCCACGCGGCCGGCAGACAGCGTCACCGACGCCGGCCGAGGCCCTGCACCACCCTGGCCGAGCAGGTCCCGAAACCGACACGGGCGTAACCGTCCCGGGCGCAATATGCGCGCAGAGTGACCTCGTCGCCGTCCGCCAGAAACTCGCGCCGCTCGCCGGTCGGCAGGGTCAGCGGCCCCGAACCGGTCGCGGCCCGTTCCAGCAGGCAACCCGCCGCACCGTCCCCCGGACTCGAGATCGTGCCGCTCGCGAGCAGGTCGCCGGTGCGCAGCCGGCACCCGTTGCTCGCGTGGTGGGCGAGCATCTGTGCAAGGGTCCAGTACATGTCCCGAAACCCGGCACGGCTCACCCGCACCGGCTCGAAATCCCGGCGGCGCATCTCGGCGCTGCGCAACCAGGCCTCCACCGTCACATCGATGCCGCCGCGGGCGTCGTTCCCGGCGGACGCCAGGTGGGGCAGCGTATCGGCGGACGGACGGGCAGCCCGGCACCGGTACGGGGCGAGGGCGTCCAGCGTCACCACCCAGGGCGAGACGCTCGTCGCGAAGCTCTTCGACAGGAACGGTCCCAACGGCTGCGCTTCCCAGGCCTGCAGGTCGCGGGCCGACCAATCGTTCACGAGGCTGAGCCCGGCCAAGTAGCGCTCGGCATCGTCGATCGGGATCGGGCGGCCGGGCGGACTGCCGGCGCCCACGTAGGCCCCCAGCTCCACTTCGTAGTCCAGCCGCCGCGTCGGCTCGAACGACGGCCGTTCACCACCCGGCAGAATCTGGCCCGACGGCCGCGTCACCGGCGTCCCGCTGACCACCAGCGACGAGCTGCGGCCGTGATAGGCCAGCGGCAGATGCCGGTAGTTGCGCGGCAGCGGATCGTCGGGACGAAACAGCCGGCCGACGTTCCTCGCATGGACGATCGAGGCATAGAAGTCCGTGTAGTCGCCGACGTCGACCGGCAGCAGCAGCTCGGCCTCGGACAACGGGACGAGGGCGCCCGGCGCCGCGCGGAATCCGTCGGCCCGCAGGATGCGGCTGACCGCGCGCCGCAGGCTCCGCAGCGCCTCGGGCCCCAGGGCGAGGAGGGGGTTGAGCGCGGTCGCCTCGCCGGCGACGCCCGGCGCTCCGTCGAGGAGGCGGAGCTCGCGGCAGCGCCGCAGGTCCAGCACCCGATCGCCGATGGCGACGCCGAGACGCGGCGCTCCGGGACGCCCGCGTCGATGGAAGACACCCAACGGGAGGTTCTGGATCGGGAAGTCGCCGGCGGGGTCGTCGGCGCCGGGAACCCAGCTCCGCAGAGCGGGATCGTGCGTCTCGTCGATCGGGTGGGCCGCCGGTGCGCCGCTCACCGCCCGCCTCCGCCCGCCCGCGAGCGGGACGCCCCGAGCGGCAGGACGGTCGACAGCTTCACCTCGTTGACCACGATGCTCGTGTGAATGCGGTCGACGCCGTCGATGCGCATCAGGCCCTCGAAGAGCACGGTCTCGAGCGCCTTGTGGTTGGGCACCACGATCTTGATGAGGTAGTCGGACTCCCCCGTCAGGTAGTGACACTCGAGGACCTCGGGAATCGCCTGCACCTCGTCGCGAAAGCGCGCCACGCAGTCCGGGCGATGGTGCGCCAGCTTGACCTCGACGAAGCACAGCAGGTCCAGGCCGACCGCCTCGCGGTTGACGAGCGTCGTATAGCCGCGAATGACGCCCGTCGCCTCCAACCGCCGCAACCGCCGCTGAAGACCGGGGGGCGACAGGCCGAGCCGCCGGGCCAGCTCCACGCTCGTCGCCCGCCCGTCCTGCTGCAGCAGCCCGAGCAGCCGGCGATCCAACTCGTCGAGCCGCGGCGGCCATTCGCCGCTACGCGTCCGCGCCGCGCGCTGCTTCCTCACCGATTCGGCGCCGCCGGTTGTCGATTCATCCATTTCGGTCATATTGTAGCTTACTTGTGCATTTATGTTAATAAACCAATCAACTAGTCGATTTGATAACCATTATTCGTTATTTCATCGGCATGAAGTGTTACTATCGTAAGCACATGGTCACGACCACGCTGGCTCGCCCGGAACGCGCCACGGATGCCGCCGCGACCCGATCCGGATGGACCCGCTCCCGCCTGCGGGAGCTGGCGCTGCTTCCGCCGCGACCCGGGCTGCTGTCGCTCGCGGGGGGGCTCCCCGCTCCCGAGTTGATCCCCCGCGCCGCCTACGCCGCGGCGTTGGGGAAGGTCCTGGCCGGCGACGACGGCGCCCTGCAGTACGGCCAGCCGTACGAACCGCTCCGGGAGCGCATCGTCGAGCTGATGCGCGAGCGGGGCGTCGGTTGCGAACCCCGGCAGGTGCTGCTGACCTCCGGGGCCCAGCAGGCGCTGAGCCTCGCCGCGCAGTTGCTGCTGGCGCCGGGCGGCCAGGTGTTGATGGAAGAGCACGTGTACACGGGCCTGCGACAGGCGGTCCTGCCGTACCGGCCCGCCATCCTGACGGTTCCCACCGATCTCGACACCGGCATGGACGTCGATCGGGCCCGGACGCTGCTGGCCGGGGGGGCGCGGCCGGCGTTCGTCTACACGATTGCCGACACCCACAATCCCTGCGGGGTTCGTCTCGGCCGCGAGCAACGCGCGCGACTCGTGGCGCTTGCACGGCGGTTCGGCGTCCCGATCGTCGAGGACGATTCCTACGGGCTCCTGCACTACGACCGGGGTCCGCTGCCCGCCGTGCGCGCGCTGGACGCCGAGTGGGTGATCTACGTCGGGACCTTCTCGAAGGTCATCGCGCCGGCGCTGCGTCTGGGCTGGCTGGTGCTGCCGCCGCGCCTCGTCGCCGCGGCCGGCGTTCTGAAGGAGGCCGCCGACCTGGAGTGCTCCGCGCTCACCCAACGCGCCGTGGCCCGCCTGCTGCGGGAGGGATTCGCGGGCCACCTCGAGCGCATCCGCGCCGGCTACCGGCGCCGGCGGGGCGCGTTGCTGGCGGCGCTCGGCGACCACTTCCCCGCAAGCGTCCGGTGGACCCGTCCTCCCGGCGGGTTCTTCGCGTGGGTGGAGCTGCCCCGGCGAATCGACGGGGACCGCCTGTGCGAGGAGGCGCTCGCCGAGGCCCGTGTGGCCGTCATCCCGGGGTCCGCGTTCGCGGCGAACGCACCGGCGCCGACGAACCACCTGCGGCTGAGCTTCGCAAGCTGCGCCCCGGACGAGATCCGGACCGCCGTCGCGCGCCTCGGACGACTGCTCGAACGGAGACTGGCTCATGGCTGATCGTTTCCCCATCCGGCGCATCGACCACATCGAGTTCCACGTCGGCAACGCGCGGCAGGCGGCCGCGTTCTACCAGCACGCTTTCGGCTTCCACGTCACGGCCTACCGGGGCCTCGAAACCGGGTGCCGCGAGACGACGTCGTACGTCCTCGAATGCGACACGATTCGATTCGTGCTCACGAGCGGCCTCGCCCCCGGCAACGCGGCAGCCCGCTTCGCGCACGCGCACGGCGACGGCGTGGCGGTGGTCGCCCTCGAAGTACCCGACGCGGCGCACGCCTTTGCCGAAGCGCAGCGGCACGGCGCCGTCGGCGCCGCCGAGCCGGCCGAGGAACGCGACGGGCAGGGTCTTTTCCGGTCCGCGGCGATCCACGCCTACGGCGACACCGTGATCCGCTTCGTGGAGCGGCACGGCTACGACGGGGTGTTCGCCCCGGGGTTCGAGCCGCGCACGGGTCCCGAGCCGACCGGCGCGGACGCGGGACTCACCGCCATCGACCACGTCGTGGCCAACGTCGAGCGGGGCCAGATGGACCGTTGGGTGCAGTTCTTCACGGAAACCATGGGGTTTTCCGAGCTGCTGCACTTCGACGACGAAGCGATCTCCACCGAGTACTCGGCGCTGATGTCGAAGGTCATGCAGGACGGTACCGGCCGCATCAAGTTCCCCATCAACGAGCCGGCGACCGGTCGCCGCCAGTCCCAGATCGCGGAGTACCTCGACTACTTCGGCGGACCGGGCGTCCAGCACATCGCTTTCGCCACCGACGACATCGTGGAGACCGTCTCGCGCATGCGGGCGCGGGGCATGACGTTTCTCTCCGTGCCCGCCGCGTACTACGACGACCTGCCGGCGCGCGTCCCGGCGATCGGCCCGTATGCCGGCGTGCTCGCCGGCCTCGGCATCCTGGCCGACCGCGACGAGGACGGCTACCTGCTGCAGATCTTCACCGAGCCCGTCCAGGACCGGCCGACGGTGTTCTTCGAGGTGATCGAGCGCCGCGGATCCAGGGGCTTCGGCCAGGGGAACTTCCAGTCGCTCTTCGAAGCGATCGAGCGCGAGCAGGCGCGCCGCGGCAACCTCGTGGAGGCAGCGGCGTCATGAGCTACTACGTCCGGCGCGGCGAGGTGCCGCACAAGCGCCACACGCAGTTCCGGCAACCCGACGGCTCCCTGTACCACGAGGAGGTGATGGGCATCCATGGCTTCGCCGGCATCCAGTCGCTCCTCTATCACGTCCGGCCGCCGACCGAGATCGAAGGCGTCCTCTCCTCCGACCGGCACGAGCTGCGCTACCAGCCACAGGGCGCGCTGCGGCACCGGTTGATACGGACGGCGGGCGTCGGGCCGTCCGGCGACGCCGTCGGGGGCCGGGTGCCGCTGCTGGCCAACGCGGACCTGCGCGTCTCGGTCGTGCGACCGGTGGAGCCGATGGACTACTGGTACCGCTATGCGCACGGCGACGAGCTGATCTTCGTTCACGACGGCGAGGGGGTCCTGGACAGCCAGTTCGGATCGCTGCGCTACCGCCCGCACGACTACCTGGTCATCCCCACCGGCGTCCTCTGGCGCATCCTCCCGGATAGCGGGAGCGACCAGCGGATGCTCGTCGTCGAGTCCGCCGGCGGGCACCTGGAGCCGCCGGCCCGCTACCGCAACCGTCACGGCCAGTTCG
>WTGR01000784.1 GCA_011523485.1 Acidobacteriota bacterium | reverse complement strand
CTACTTCTTCTCCTGCGCCCGCTCGCCGCTCAGCGAGTTGGGGACCGCGTAGTTCCCCTCGTGGCAGGCGTACTCGTACTGCAGATACTCGTTGTCGCGCTTGTAGTTGAAGGCCACCGTCCAGGGGGCCGTGTAGGTCTCGGGATCGTCGACCCGCAGCTCGTAGCGCAGCGTGTCGGCGTCGAGCAGTGTGAACCGCTCGACGACGTGGCGCGCCTCGGTCTGGGGAGCGCGCGAACCGGGGCCGCGCTGGTTGGCGACCGCCTTGAAGTTGCGTGACTCCACGACCAGGGTGCCGCCCTCCCAGCGCGCCCGCGGGTCGCCGTTCCACAGCGCGACGCCGTCGTCGATGTGTGCGCCGGCGTCGATGGGGATGATGCGCGCGTTGTGGATCATCTCGCTCAGAATGACGACGTGGTTCGGCGTGTGGAAGAACATCTTCCCGTTGTTGTAGGCCGTCGGCATCATGATTCCGTAGGTGCCGCGCGAGATGCAGCGGTCCCCGGTCTCCATCGTCGAGTACGAGTCGTGCAGGTGCTCGCGGTGCCAGGCGACGCTCTCGGCGGCTTGCGCCGTCATGGCCGGCATCCTGCCGCTGGCCGGCTCGATCAGCAGGGCCGGCGCATCGACCCCGGACGGCTCCTTCCAGAACCAGTCGAACCAGTAGTTGGCGTAGGCGCCCACGCCGCGGCTGTTCTCGTGCCCCTGCCAGGTGACCGCCTTGCGCGCGTCCGAGCGCTCCTGCACCAGGGCGTCGATGTCCTCCTGCGAGACGTCCGCGCCCGCCAGCGCCTCCGGCAGCTCGAGGGGAATGTGCGCCGAGCCGACGTTGTTCCAGGTGCCGTTCAGGTCGGGCTGCCCGTCGGCGAGCCGGGGCGGATTCCAGCCGTCCCCGTCCTGGGCCTGGGCGGGCGCCGCGGCGCCGCCGGCCAGGGCGAGCACCAGCGCGGTCGGGGCGAACGAGGCGATGAATCGAGCCATGATGAACCCTCGCTTTCGGGCTGATGATACTGCACGATCCGTCTTGCGCGCCGGGCCGGCGGGGGCTATCGTAGCCGCTGGAGACTCGGCCGGAACGCACGCCAAAGGAAGGTGAGAGATGCGCAATCGACCCCTCTCGATGTCGCTCGTTGCAGCGGTCGTCGCGATGCTGCTGCCCGCGGCGGCGCTCGCCCAGACGCAGTCCGACGGCGAGCCCCTGACGCCCTGGGGCGATCCGAACCTGGAGGGCACGTGGTCGTACGCCTCGCTCACGCCGCTGCAGAGGCCGGCCGGGCTCGGCGACCGCCGGCACTACACCGAGGAAGAGGCCGCCGCGCGCAACCTGGAGGTGACCCTCGACCGCGAGCCGCCGCCCGGCAGCGTCGGCTCATACAACGCGCTCTGGTTCGACCGCGGCCGGGTCAGCCCCGATCTGCGTACGTCGCTGATCATCGATCCGCCGAACGGCCGGCTGCCCATCACCGCCGAGACCGCGGCGCAGGCCGAGGCCGACCGGTCGTACCGGGCGGAGCATCCCGCCGACTCGCACCTCGACCGGAGCAACTGGGACCGCTGCATCACCTACCACGGCGTGCCGCCGGTGTCGACGGGGTACAACAACACGTACCAGATCGTGCAGACGCCGGACCACGTGGCGATCCGCGTCGAGAACATCCACGACGTGCGGATCATCCCCATCGACGGGCGCGACCGCCTCACCGACGACATCCGCCAGTGGAACGGCGACTCGCGCGGGCACTGGGAGGGCGACACGCTGGTCGTCGAGACCCGCAACTTCAGCGCGAAGACGCAGCACCGCTTCCCGTCGTCGCCGGACACCGTCGCGGTCGAGCGCTTCCGGCGCCTCGACGACAACACCCTCGAGCACACGTTCACCATCGAGGACGCGACGGTCTACACGCGGCCCTGGACCGGCATGCGGCACATGCCGCGGCTACCGGACTACATCATCTACGAGTACGCCTGCCACGAGGGCAACTACGCGATGACGAACCTGTTGCTGGCGGAGCGGACCTGGGAGGCGACCGGGCGCCGCTGACGCTCGAACCGACGGGACCTCCCGGTCACTGATGCGATGGACGAGCGGTCCGACGCCGGGGTCCGGACGCTGCCCGCGCTGCTCGAGGCGCGGGCGCGATCGACCCCCGGCGCCCCGTTCGTCACCTTCGACGACCTGCGGGGGCAGGTGACTGCCCGCACCTACCGCGAGTTCGACCGGGAGGTGAACCGGACCGCGCACCTCCTCGGCCGCCTCGGCGTCCGCCGGGGCGACGCGATCACCCTTCTGCTGGCCAACTGCCTTGAGTTCCTCGCGCTCTGGTTCGGCGCCGCGGAGCTGGGCGCCGTCATCGTGCCGGTCAACACGGCCTCGTCGGCCTCGGAGCTGGAGTACCTGGTCGCCCACTCCGAGAGCCGGCTGATCTTCACGCAGTCGACGCGGCTCGACCTTGCCCGGCAGGTCCGGCGCCGGTGCCCGCGGGTCGAGGAGGTGCTCGTCTGCGGCACCGGCGCGCCGTCGGCCCTGGTCGACTTCGGCCGGCTCGTCGCCCACTGTCCCGAGCTGCCGCCCGCGGCGCCGGCGCCGTCGCCCACCGACGAGGCGGCCATTCTGTATACCTCCGGCACCACGGCGCGGCCGAAGGGCGTGCTGGTCACCCACGCCAACTACCTGTGCGCCGGCGAGACGGTCGCCCGTGCGGTCCGCCTGACGCCGGAGGATCGGCAGCTCTGCGTGCTGCCGCTGTTCCACGGCAACGCGCAGTACTACTCGACGATGAGCGCGCTGGTAGCCGGCGCGAGCGTGGCGCTGATGGCGCGCTTCAGCGCCAGCCGCTTCTTCGATCGGGCGATCGCGCACCGCTGCACGGTCTCCAGCCTGTTCGCGGCGCCGATGCGGATGCTGCTGGCCCAGCCCCGGCGGCGGGAGCACGCGCGCAACGATCTGCGCGCCGTGATCTTCGCCCAGAGCGTGACGCCGGCGCAGCTTGCCGAGTGGCATGAGCGGTTCCGGGCCCCGCTGATGCAGCTCTGGGGCATGACCGAGACGATGGGGCCGCCGATCATCAACCCGTTCGACGGTGAGCGGCGCAACATGTCGATGGGACTGCCCGCGCCCGGCTATGCGTCGCGGCTGGTCGACGAGAGCGGCCGGCCGGTGGCGCGCGGCGCGATCGGGCAGATCGTGGTGCAGGGCCAGCCGGGGCTCTCCCTGATGAAGGGCTACTTCAAGAACCCGGACGCCACCGCCGAAACCCTCCGCGACGGTTGGCTGTGGAGCGGCGACAACGCCCGCCAGGACGAGGACGGTTACTACCACTTCGTCGACCGCGCGAAGGACATGATCAAGCGGTCGGGGGAGAACGTGGCCGCGAGCGAGGTCGAGGCGGTGATCCGCGAGCACCCCGGCGTGTTCGACTGCGCGGTCATCGGCGTGCCCGACGAGATGCGCGACGAGGCGATTCTCGCCGTCGTCGTTCCGCGCGGCGCGGAAGGGGCGGGAGAATCGTCCGCCGCGTTGACGGAGGACGCGGTGATCGGCTGGTGCCGGGAGCGGCTCGCCGCCTTCCGCGTCCCGCAGTTCGTGCGCTTCCGGGAGGAGCTGCCGCGCACCTCCGTCGGCAAGATCCGCAAGCACGTCCTTCGCGCCGAGATGCGGTTGTAGCGCTCCGGGTTGCATCCGCGCCGCGCGTGCGGGAAGATGCGCGATACGAGTCGCAGTTGGCTTCATTACCTGAGAGGTGATTCATGGAGCGTCGAACATTCGCAACGGTCGCGGCGGCCACGGCGTTCGTCCTCCTGGCGGCGTTTCCGGCGGCGGCGCAGGACACGCTGCGGACCCCGTGGGGCGACCCGGACCTGCAGGGCGTCTGGACCGGTTCGACGCTGACGCCGCTGGAGCGGCCCGAACGATTCGCCGGCCAGGAGCTGCTGACCGACGAGCAGGCTGCCGAGCTGGAGTTGCGCGCCGACGCGACCCGGTTCGTCGAGCGCGAGGTGCGCGAGGGCGATCCCGGCACCTACAACCAGATCTGGTTCGATCCGGGCACGCGGCTCGTGGACCGGCGGACGGCGCTGATTACCGATCCGGCCGACGGGCGCGTTCCCTACACGCCTGAGATGGCCGAGCGCAGCCGCCTGCAGGCGATCTACCGCGTCAGCGGCCAGCGCAACTCGTGGGTGGACGTCGACACCGGCGAACGCTGCATGACCGACGGCGTGCCGATGTTCTGGCTCGGCTACAACCCGAACCACCAGTTCGTGCAGACGCCCGACCACGTCGTCATCCTGCACGAGATGTTCGGCGACCGACGGATCATTCCGCTCGGCGACCGCCCGCACGGTACCGTCCGGCAGTGGAACGGCGACATCCGCGGGCGCTGGGAGGGCGATACCCTGGTCGTCGAGTCGACCCGGTTCGTCGACGGGACGGCCGACCGCTGGGCGCAGACGTGGCGCATGCCGACCCACACGATGCACCTCGTCGAACGCTTCACGCGCGTCGACGAGAGCACGCTGATGTACGAGTTCACCCTGACCGACCCGGCGAAGTTCACGCGCCCGTGGAGCGTCCGCCTGCCGCTGACGACGAACCAGGCGTCGCGCGGGGTCACCGAGGGGCCGCTCTACGAGTACGCCTGCCACGAGGGCAACTACAGTCTCACCAACGTGCTCAGCGGCGCGCGTGCCGAGGATCGGGCCGCGGCGGAGGACGGCGGGCAGCAATAGCCGGCCGGCAGCGGCCGCGGCGGAAGCGGCGCCGTCCGGGCGCGAGTTCGTCCGGCGGCGGGCGGTGAATCGAACCGTTCGTCTTCTAGCGCCGCCTCGGTCGCCTGGAGCACGGTCTGGGCGGCATCGAGGGTGGCGTCCGCTGCGAGCAGCGCCCGGTGCGCCGCCCGTACCGCACCGGCGTCGCGGAGCGCCTCGGCACCGTCGCGGAGCGCCGCGACCGCTGCCATCAGCGCTCTGGTGGCATCCCGCAATCCCCGCACGGTCGCCAGCGCCTCCTCGAACGTGCCGGACCGTTCCATCCGCATGTGTCGCACGCGAGTCAGAACGGCTCGCGTCTCGCTGCTCGCGCGTCCTGCCGCGCGAGCCGCCGCCTCCGCCCGCTCGGCCGCGGACATCGCGCGCGGCGGGGCGGACCCGCCATCCTGCCCGCGCTGTGCCTCGGCTGCCGCGCCGATGTCCGCGACCGCATCGTCGAGCGCGGTCTCCGCCATTCGGAGCGCGGCGATCGCGGCATCGAATACCTCGACCACATCGTCGTCGAGCGTCCGGGCGGTGAACAGCACCGCCACCGCCGCCGCGGCGAGCCAAGCCGCCCAGCGGATCGGTGCGCGTCGTCGGTGATTTCGGTCGCGGTGCATCGTCGTCTACGGGTCGCGAGGCTCGCGGGCGACCCGGAGGCGAGTCTCGCCTCCGGGATTATCCGCCGGCGGCAACCCGGCGGGGACCCGCTACGGCAGCGTGAACGTCACGAGCATGTTGCTTCCGACCGGCGCCTCCATCTCCGGTGCATAGGTCTGCAGCCGGTTGCCGACGCCGCCCACCGGCACCGTGATGTACTGCCGGCCGTCGACGGCGTAGCTCACCGGATAGCCGCTGATCTGGCTGCCGAGAATCGTCTCCCAGAGCACGTCGCCGGTCTCCGCGTCGAAGGCCCGGAACCGCCGGTTCGAGTCGCCGAAGAAGACGACGTTGCCCGCCGTGGCGAGCGTCGTGCCCGCGTTCGGCGCGCGCTGGCTGTAGCGCCAGACCTCGCGGCCGGTCGAGATGTCGATGGCCCGCACCTCGGTCAGGTCGCCGTCCGGCCCGATGTCCGGATCGGGGATCGTGAACCGCGGGCTGGCGCCCGAGATCGTGCGGGAGTTCGTCGTCTGGTTCAGGCACGAGCGGTTGATCGGAACATAGAGCATCCCGGTCACGGGGCTGTACGACCACGACCACCAACCCTTCACGTTGTGGCCGCAGATGATGAACTGGTCGCCCTCCTCGCGGGCCACCAGATCCATGTTGATGTAGGTGGTGCCGGTCTCCACGTCGACGTCCGAGATCACGAACC
>WTGR01000584.1 GCA_011523485.1 Acidobacteriota bacterium | reverse complement strand
GGTCGTCGGTGATGTCGATCAGGTGCCGGTAGTACCAGTCGACGTAGCGGTCGCGCCCGTCGGGGTCCGCGGCCGGGATGAGGGCCACGATCAACTCGTCGCGGATGCGGTCGAAAAGCGGTCCTTCCTCGACCGCGAGCCGGTAGGCGAGCTCCATCAGCATCTCCGGTGGTCCCGTCTCCCCGCTGTGGAGCCCGGCCATGAGGACGTAGATGGGCTTGGCGCGCGCGACGACGTCCTGTGCTTCCGCTTCGCCGATTTCCCGCGGATCGGCGAGCCGGGCGAGGTCCTGGCGGTAGCGTTCCAGCCCGGCGAGCGTCGCTTCGTTCGCGATGGTGACGACGACCATCTCGCGGTCCTCGTCGGTGCGGCCGATCGGGCTGACCGAGACGCGCGGCGAGGCGGCGGCGAGCGCCCGGTAGTACTCCAGCATCTCCGCGTAGTAGGTCAGCTCGCGCGGCGCGCCCGCGTGGTGGCCGAGCACGTCCTTCGGTGACGGAACGCCGGTGCTGGCCGGCAGGTGGTCGACCAGCGGACTGAGGAACTCGGGCCGCGTGGTCCACTCCTCGACCCGGGCCGCGAAGTCGGCGTCCATCGCCTGGCCGGTGCCGGGCTGGGCGGTTGCCGGTGGAGCGAGCAGGGTGAGCGCAAGTGCCGTCGCGGCGAACCATTTCATGATGGTGCATTATTGCCCAGGAGCCCGTGGCGCTACGCCGCGCGGCGCCGGGAGCGGAGGGACCGATGCGGATCGATTTGAACTGCGACCTCGGCGAGGCGACCGGCCCCGGCGCGATCGAGCACGACCGGCGGATGATGGAATACGTCACCTCGGTCAACGTCGCCTGCGGCGCCCACGCTGGGGATCCGGACACGATGCGGGCGACGGTCCGCTCGGCCCGCGACGCCGGCGTGTGCGTGGGAGCCCATCCCGGGTTCGCCGACCGGGAGGGATTCGGGCGGCGCGAGATCGAGCTGACCTCGGACGGGATCGAGAACCTGGTGCTCGCGCAGGTCGGGGCGCTGGCGGCCATGGCCGGGGCCGAGGGCATGCGGCTCAGCCACGTCAAGCCGCACGGCGCGCTCTACAACATGGCGGTGCGCGATCGCCGCGTCGCGGATGCGATCGCACGAGCCGTCGCGGCGTTCGATCCGGCGCTGCCGCTGGTCGTGCTGTCCGGCTCGGGGATGGCCGACGCCGGGAGAGACGCCGGCCTCGACGTGGTGGCCGAGGTGTTCGCCGACCGGGCGTTCGAAGCGGACGGCGCGCTCGTCTCGCGCCAGCGGCCCGGCGCGGTGATTCACGAGCCGCAGCGGATGATAGAGCGCGCCGTGCGGATGGCGCGCGACGGGCGTGTCGAAGCCATCGACGGCACGGTGCTGAAACTGGCCGGCGAGACGATCTGCGTCCACAGCGACACGCCGGGGGCCGCCGAGCTCGCGATGACGCTGCGCCGGGGGCTGGAAGCCGTGGGCGTCGCGGTCGAGCCGATGCGGGCGGCGCGCCAGGAGTCTGCGCCGTAGAACGGCGTAGACTCCTGGTCAGGCCCGGTTGGGCGGCAATCGGAGCCGGCGGCGACGATTGTCGGGCTAGTGCAACGTATACGGCCCGGACAGCGCGAACGCGGCTATCTCGGCGTCGAAGCGGCGCCCGCCGGAGGTGACCATCTGGTACGTCCCCTCCATGGAGCCGAACGGCGTGCCGAGCGGGCAACCCGAGGTGTACTCGAACGACTCGCCGGGGGCGAGCGTCGGCTGGCGTCCGACGACACCGAGCCCCTTGACCTCCTGGACCTGGTCGGACGCGTCGGTGATGACCCAGTGACGGCTGATCAACTGGACGGTCTCGGCGCCCTCGTTGGAGATCGTGATGGTGTAGAGAAACATCCACCGCTGATGCAGCGGCTCGGACTGGTCGGGCGCGTACCGCGCCCGAACCCGGACACGGACGCCGTCGGTGATTGCTTCCGAGGTGAAAACGCCGGGTGAAGTCTGGTCGGTCGGCACGCAACAATATATACACGACATTTCGATGATCCCCTCCGGCATGCTCCTCGCGGCGTATCGCAAGGGTTTCTTCCCGATGGCGATCGACGGTGAAATCCGCTGGTTTTCGCCCCGGGAACGCGGCATCATTCCGCTCGACGGCTTCCACGCGTCGAGACGGCTCAGAAGAGTGCTGAAACAGGGTCGGTTCGAGGTCGCCGTCGACCGGACGTTCGAAGGCGTGGTCGCCGCGTGCGCCTCGCGGCCCGCTGCGGACGGGACCTGGATCGACGCGGAGATCGCCGAGAGCTACGCGGCGCTGCACCGCGCCGGCTTCGCCCATTCGGTCGAGACCTGGCGGGAGGGCGAGCTGGTCGGGGGTCTTTACGGCGTGACCCTGCGCGGGGCGTTCTTCGGCGAGTCGATGTTCCACCGGGTGACCGACGCGTCGAAGGTCGCCCTGGCGTGGCTGGTGGAGCGGCTGCGGGCGCGCGGGTACACGCTGCTCGACATCCAGTGGGTGACCCCCCATCTGGCCAGCCTGGGGGCGGTGGCGGTGCACCGGACGCGCTATCGGGCGCTGCTGGCCGACGCCATGCGGCAGGACTGCCGATTCGTCTGACGGCGATGCGGCGATTTCGTTCGACGGTGACGCGGCCACGGGGATCTGGAGGTTGACGGTGTTACAGCACGCAACGCGAGCAGGGGCGGTTCCGGCGATCACGTTCGGATTGATGATCGGTTGCGGCGCGCCCCCCGATGCCGCACGGTCGGGTTACGACGTCGCCGAGAAGTCGGTCAGCGAGCTGGGCGCCGCGATGGCCGACGGCACGGTCACGGCGGTCGAGCTGGTCGGGGCCTACCTGGACCGGATCGAGGCCTTCGACCAGCGGGGTCCGCTGCTCAACGCGATAATCGCCGTCAACCCGCGCGCCGCGGAGGTCGCCGCCGAGCGGGATGCGGAGCGCGCGGCGGGCAACCTGCGGGGGCCGCTGCACGGAATACCGGTGGTGGTCAAGGACAACTACGACACCGCCGACATGCCGACCACCGCCGGCACGCTGGGGCTGGCCACCTCGGTGCCGCCCGACGACTCGACGCAGGTGCGGCGGCTCAGAGAGGCCGGCGCGATCGTCCTGGGCAAGACCAACATGCACGAGCTGGCGCGCGGCATCACGACCGTGGCGTCGTTCGGGGGGCAGACGCGCAATCCGTACGATCCGACCCGCAATCCCGGCGGGTCGAGCGGCGGCACGGGTGCTGCCGTGGGCGCCAGCTTCGGGGCCTTCGGGATGGGCAGCGACACCTGCGGATCCATCCGCATCCCCTCCGCGCACCATGCGCTGGTCGGACTGCGGGGGACGCGCGGCCTGGCGAGCGGCGACGGCATCGTGCCGCTGTCGCTGACCCAGGATTTCGGCGGCCCGCTGACGCGGTCGGTGCGGGATCTCGCCTACGCGCTCGACGCGACGGTGGGGTTCGATCCGGCCGACGAGACGACGCGGCTGAGCGAGGGCAACGTGCCCCCTACGTACACCGCCGCGTTGAACGCGGGCGGGCTCGCCGGGGCCCGGCTCGGCCTGGTGCCCGCCATGTTCGACGAGGGGGACGCCGGACGGCCGGTGCGCGAGGTCATCGAGCGCGCGGCCGAGGACATGGAGCGGCTGGGCGCGACGGTGATCGAGCTCGACGAGTTCGATCCGTCCGAGCTCACCCGGGATGCGTCGGTCATCGGGCAGGAGTTCCCCTTTCACCTCGATGCCTATCTCGAGGCCACACCCGCCGCCCACGTGCGATCACTGGCGGATTTCGTCTCGGCCGGCCTCTACCACGACATTCTCGAAGGCGGGCTCGCCCGCTCGCTCGAGGTGGAAGAGCTGGACACCGAGGACTATCGCGCGAGCCTCGCCAAGCGGGACGAGAATCGCGCCGCCGTCACCGCGCTGCTCGACGAGCGGGAGCTCGACGCGTTGATCTACCCGACCATCCGGCGCACCGCGCGTCCCATCGGCCAGCCGCAGCCCGGCAGCAACTGCGCCCTGAGCGCGACGTCGGGTCTTCCCGCGATCACCGTGCCGGGCGGCTTCGCCGACGACGACATGCCGGTCGGGGTGGAACTGCTCGGTCGGGCCTGGGCGGAATCGCGCCTGATCGAGCTGGCGTTCGCCTACGAGCAGGGCACCGGCCACCGGCGCGCCCCCGACTTCACGCCGAGCCTCGTCTCGCCCCCCGCTCCCGTCCCGCTGGCGGCCGCGGTGCAGGCGGATCCCGGACTGCGGGTCGACGCCAGCTTCGTGCTCAGCCCCGCGACGCGCACCGTGCGCTACCAGATCCTCGGGACGGAGCCCATCGCCGACCAGGTGCTGCTGGTCGCCCTCCACCGGCGCGGCCCGGAGGACGGCGCGGAGAACGGCCCCGTGCTGCGGTACCTGTCGCGGCGGGCGCCCAGCGTCAACGGCAGCATCGATCTGACCGGCCCGGAGATGCACGCGTTGCGGGAAGGGCGGCTCTACGTGGCCGTGCACACGACGGCGAATCTCGCCGGTGCGGTGCGCATCGATCTCGCGCTGCCGGAATAGACGCCGTGGCGCGTCCGGGCGCGGGCTACAGGTACAGCCCGGCGCCGGGTCCCACCGGCAGGCCGAGCAGCATCCAGACCACCAGCATCACCGACCAGCAGACGAGGAACACCACCGTGTAGGGCAGCATCGTCGCGACCACGGTGCCGATGCCGGAGGTCTTGTCGTAGCGCTCGAAGAAGGCGACGATGAGCGCGAAGTAGGACATCATCGGGGCGATGACGTTCGACGTGGAGTCGCCGATCCGGTAGGCCGTCTGGGTCAGCTCCGGCGAGTAGCCGAGCAGCATGAACATCGGCACGAACACCGGCGCCATGACCGCCCACTTCGCCGAGGCGCTCCCCATCAGCAGGTTGAGCACCGACGACAGCACGACGAAGCTGAGCATCAGCGGCACGCCTCCCAGGCCCGAGGCGCGCAACGTCTCCGCCCCCTTGACCGCCATGATCAGGCCCAGGTTCGTCCAGTTGAAGTAGGCGACGAACTGCGCCGCGAAGAAGACCAGCACCAGGTACGTCCCGAGCGTGCCGATCGTCTTCCCCATGCCGTTCATCACGTCGGTGTCGTTCTTGAACCTCCCGGCCCCGACGCCGTAGGCGATGCCGACCCAGGTGCCGCCGAGGAAGATGAACGCGACGATGCCGGAGAGAAACGGCGAGCGCAGGAGGTCGCCGGTCTCCGGGTTGCGCAGGAAGCCGTCGGCGGGAACCGTCCCCCACAGCAGGAAGGCGCCGAACACCGCCATGGCGACGCCGGCGAAGCGCAGGCCCCGCCGCTCCTGATCCGACAACTCGTCGATGGCGGTCGAGCGCTCCTCGCCCTTGTACTCGCCCAGACGCGGGATGACGATGCGTTCGGTCACCCAGGTGCCGGCGGCGGAGACCACGAACGTCGACACCACCATGAAGAAGTAATTGGCGGCGGGGTTGACGACGTACCCCGGCTGGACGATCTGGGCCGCTTCCTCCGACAGGCCGGCCAGCAGCGGATCGATGGTGCCGAGCAGCAGGTTGGCGCTGTAGCCGCCCGAGACGCCGGCGAACGCCGCGGCCAGACCCGCGATCGGGTGGCGTCCCGCGCCGAGGAAGATGATCCCGCCGAGCGGAACGAGCAGCACGTAGCCGATCTCGCTGGCCGTGTTGGAGAGCACCCCGGAGAGGACGATCACGAACGTCAGCAGCCGCTTCGGCGCCGAGAGGACGAGCAGGCGCAGGGCCGCGCCGATCAGGCCGCTGGCCTCCATCACGCCGATGCCGAGCATCGAGACCAGCACCGTGCCGAGCGGGGCGAAGCTGGTGAAGTTCGTCACCATCTCGACCAGGATGCGGTGCAGGCCGGCGACGTTGAGCAGGCTGATCGGCTGGATGGTCTCGCCTGTACCCGGGTGGACCGCTTCGAGGCCGGTACGCGCCGCGATGCCGGAGACGACGATGATCACCCCGGCCAGGATGGCGAACAGCGTGCCCGGGTGCGGCAGGGCGTTGCCGCCGCGCTCGACCGCGG